>CAZMDO010000110.1:0-7829 GCA_964564445.1 uncultured Ruaniaceae bacterium
TCTTCCGGTTGAACAGGTGCTCCCGGTAGTGCAGCTCGGCCCGCAGGCTGGTCAGGGCACGGCGCACCAGGTGCGGGCTGAGGTCGGTGACCAGACCCACGCAGTGCGGCAGGTCCACGCAGTCGGCGAACGCCGAGCCGCCCTTGTAGTCCACGAACAGGAACGTCACCCGGTCCGGGCTGTGCGCCGAGGCGATGCCCAGCACCCAGGCCTGCAGGAACTCGGACTTCCCGGCGCCGGTGGTACCGCCGACCAGGGCGTGCGGGCCCTGGCTGCGCAGGTCGAGGGTCATCGCGTCGCTGGCGCCCTGGCCGATGATGGCCCGCAGGTTCCCGGCCTTCTTCAACCGGGGCCGCGGCGCGTCCGACCGGTCGATGATGGTGTTGTTCTGCCGCCACCTGTCCACCACGGCGTGCGGGTCCTCGGCGATCTCGTGGCCCACCAGGGAGAGGAACATCACCGAGTTCGGGATGTCGGACTCGTCGTGCACCACGGTGCTGGCATCCACCACCGGGGCGAGCCGCTTGGCGAAGGTGTCCATGTAGGCGTTCGAGACGCCCTCCACGCGCACGTGCTGGTGCAGGTGCCCGTTGCGGACCAGCCCGACTGTGGCGTCCTCCAGCCCGTTGGTGACGTCCACGAAGCTGCGGCACACGGCCGGCAGCGACTCCACCGTCGGTGAGACGAACAGGGCGTGCACGCCCACATCGGCGCCACGCTCGAGCACCTGGGTCAGGCGCGCCCGGTCCACCGGGGCGTCGTTGGTGACCAGCACGATCACCGAGATCTGCACCCGGGCGTTCGTCTCGTTGGCCGCCTTGTTCACGTCCGTGCCGTACTGCATCGGGTTCCACGTCTCGGCGAAGGGGCCGCGGTGCTCGGGGTTCTTCCCCGCCCGGAGCACGTACTCCTCCAGCGCGCTGAGCAGCGCAGTGGCCGCAGGTGCGGAGTCGGCCAGCGCCAGGGACTTGAACGGGCTGGTCTCGCTGGTGGTGTGCGGCAGCCACTTCACCCACTCCAGCTCACCGGTCCACTCGGAGTCGGTGAATGCGACCGTGACCACCTCGTTCGGGGCGTGCAGCCCGAAGATCTGCATCGCCAGCCCGCGCAGGGTGTCCGCCGCCGGTCCGGTCGGACCCGCCACCCCGATCGAGCCGACCGCGGGCAGCGACTCCAGCACGGGCACGTTGTCCACGTACTTGTAGCGGTCCTTGAGCCGGTCCACGCGTTCGATGTACTCGGGCAGGCCGTCGTCGGAGTCCCGGTGCGCGATCGAGTTCCGGGAGGGGGCCCGGCCGGTGCCCAACCTGAGGGCGAGGAAGTTCCAGTGCTCGGGCCGTCGGGTCCACAGCATCGGACCCAGCCGGGTGGCGTGCTCGAACACCTCGGCGACCGGAGGCACCTCCTCGTTCCGGGCGCGCTCCTCCTCCGGCTTGGACCGGTACAGCTTCTCCTCGAGCTCTTCGAACTGCCGCTCAAACAGCTGCACCTCGTAGTTCTGCTTGTTACCCGCCTGCCGGGACTGGTTGATGTAGTTACCCAGGGCCATCATCGGCGTCATGATGATCAGCAGCAGGGCACGTTCCCGCTCGGTGATCGCGTAGATGGCCCCCGCCATGAGGATCGGCGCCACCAGCATCGTCCACGGGAACAGCTTCTGCATCACCTCGGTGGGCATCCGCGGTGGCGGGTGCTGCACTCCCGGGTAGCGCACGTCCACCCGGGGGCTGCGGTTGAACAGCAGGCCCCCGCCACGCTCGAGGATCGGGTCCTGGGCGGAGCCGTCGAAGTCACCGGCGAGGTAGAGCACCAGCGTGGTGCCGCCGATCACGAACGTCTGCCCGGGCACGAGCCGGGCGCGCTGCACCGGAGTGCCGTCCACCAGCACCCCGTTGGCGGAGTTCAGGTCCACCAGCTCCACATAGCCGCCGACCTCCACCCGCGCGTGCTTCTTGGAGACCATCGGGTCGGCGAGCACGATGTCGTTGGACGGGTCCCGGCCGATGGTGGCGTGCCCCATGGTGAGCGGGAACTCCTTGCCGCGCAGCGGCCCGTCGGTGGCCCGCAGCACACCCACGGCGTCCCTGGCCGAGGCCGTGGAGGCGACCGCCGCACGCGGGCCGAGGTTGACCACGGACGCGGCGAAGCCGGACCCGATCGCTGCCTCGCCGATGTGGGTGTCCGGCTGCAGCGGTTCCATCCGCTCCGCGGTCGGCGGGGCGACGGCGAGGGTGAGCACGTCCTCCTCGCCCGCGACGATGGTGCGGGCCGGGTCCGCCTCGGCGATGTGCCGGGCGACGTCACCGGCGGTCGCCGTGGAGTCGGCCGTGACCACCACGTCGGTCGGCGCGACGCCCTGACGGTGCAGTGTCAGCTTGACCTTCACGCGCTACGCCCCATCCTCACGCTTGTCCTCCACCCCGGCGGGCCCGCCGGTCAGGAGTGTCCCACCACCGCTGTGCGCTCCCCGAACCGTACCGTGTCACCGGTGAGGGCGAGAACGGGGATGCCGGGCTCCAGGGTTCGCTCCGCACCGTCATGCACGACGGCGGTGCCGTTCGTGGATCCCAGGTCCGTCACCTCGATCCCGCCCTCGGTAGGCGTCAGGGCCAGGTGGGTCTTGGACACCGACCGGGTCTGGTCGGCCACCGGCACGGCACGACCGGCCGGGTGGTTCTGCGCCGGGTCGCGGCCGAGCACGACGGCCTCGGTCAGCGGGACCTGGTTGCCGTCGTCGAGGTAGAGCACGTAGCCGGGTGCCTGCATCCGGGTCTGCGCCACCTCCGCGGGCAGCGGCTCGGGGGCGTTCTCGGGGCGCACCGGGGGCCCCTGCTGCGCCGGGACCGGTTCGGCGGGGCTGGCCGACCGCCCGGGCGGGGCACCCCAGGGTGTGCCGGTGACCATGCCGCCACTGGTCCCGGTCGGGTGCGGCTGGGGGATCTCGGGCACGGCGGGCGCTGGCGGCTGGTAGGTGGGCTGCGGGCTCGGTGCCGGCGGGGCGGCGGAGCCGCTGGACAGGTCCGCGCGGTCCTGTGCGTGCGCGTTGGCGCCAGCGGGGCCGTCTTGAGCGGCAGGCCGGTACCCGCCCACGACGGGACGGCCGGGAGCCGACTGCGGCGCCTGCGCCGGTGCGGGCGCCTCCTCCACACCGCTGAGCCCCACCTCGGGCCGCGGGCCTGCGCCGTGCGGTCGGGCCACGCCGAGCACCCCGGCGCTCACCCGGCCACCGGGGCGGTACTCCCCGGGGCCGCCCTGCGCGGCGGGCGTGGCCAGCGACGGCATCGCCTTCTGCGCCGCCACCGGCTCGGCGGTGACCATCTTGCGGGCGATCCTCATCCGCTTCTCGTCGTAGGGCTGCAGCCCCTTGCGCACGTCCACGTACCAGTTCTGCCCGACGAGGTCGTGCCAGCCACGACCGCGCTTCGCCGGGTCGAACAGCGGCGAGAGGCAGAACAGGACCAGACCGATCACCAGCAGACCGGAGGCGAGGAGCACCACGGCGCGCAGCACCATGCGCCAGAAGCCGGGGCGCTCCAGGGTCTTGACGTTGACCGACCGGATGCCCATCAGCCCCTTGCCGATGGTCACACCCTTGCGGCCGTGCAGCACCAGCTGCACGATGCAGAAGGCGAGGGTGAGCACGAAGCTGATGCCGGCCATCACCAGCGCCAGGACGAAGCTGGGATGGTTCACGAAGCCGTACAGGCTGATCCGCCCGAGGTACAGCTTGAGCAGCAGCGGCAGCGTGAACACCCAGTAGGGCACCTGCAGCACCAGGTAGACCACCAGGTCGATGACCGCGGCGAGCGCGCGCCGTCCGAACGGGGCGCGGACCAGCCCGAGGGCAGCGGCGTACGCCGGGTCCGGGTTCCCGAACTCGTCCAGGCCCTCGATGACCTTCTCGTCGTCGCCGACCTCCCAGATCACCACCGGAGTCGGTCTCCCTTCCGCGCACCAACACTGCTCCCGCCACGGGCAACCGTACCGACCCGGCGGTGCGATCACCTTCGCGTGGCAGGATAATCGCGTGTCGACCCCTGTCCCACCCTCAACCGAGCCCGACCAGCCGGACGTGCCCGAGCACGTCACCCTGTCCAGCGGCACGGTGGCCCACCTGGTCCCGCGCGAGGGCGGCTGGTCGCTGGAGATCGAGGGCGCCCGGCAGTCCCACCTGGGGCCGGCCGAGGCACCGCCCGCGCTGGCCGCCGTGCGCTGGATGCTGGCTGCGCTCGGTGCCGACCTCCCGGCCAGCAGCGCCCACCTCGGCGGCGGCCTCCTCACCCTCCCGCGGGCCGTGGCGCACCGCCGCCCCGGTGCCGAGCAGGTGGTGGTCGAGCTCGAACCGGCCCTGGTGGGTCTGGCCACCGAGACCTTCAGCCTGCCCGACGGCGTCACGATCCGGTGCGAGGATGCCCGCACCTGGCTCGAGGCGCACCCGGGGCACGGCCTGGGCGCGGTGGTGATCGACATCTTCGTGGCCGACCGCATCCCACCGGCGTTCACCTCCGCGGAGTGCTTCCGTGCCGCGCGGGCGGCACTGTCCGGCACCGGTCGGTTGGTGATCAACTCCGTGGCCGGGCCGGACCTGGAGTTCACCCGCCGTGAGCTCGCCACGTTGCGGGAGGTGTTCACGCACGTGGTGATGATCGTGCAGGGGTCCGCCTTGCACGGGATGCGGTTCGGGAACGCGGTGCTCGTCGCCTCCGACGCCCCGATCGACTCCGAGGCGATCCGGGCGCAGCTGACGGGTGATGCCTCCCGGGCCGCTGTGGTGACCGAGCTCGACCCGATCATCGACGGGGCGCCGGCGGTCACCGACGCCGATGAGCTGTGGTCCCCCGAGCCGAGGCTGCCGAGGTTCGACGAGGCCGCGAAGGCGCTGGAAGCCGTGCGGGCCATGAAGAAGCGCGTCGAGGCGCTGCGCGACGGCGCGCGGGCCGCGGTCGAGGAGCAGCGGGCGGATGACGAGGGCCGGCCTGCGGGTGAGAAGGACGGGCCGGCCACACGCGATGCAGACACGTCAACACCTGAGGGCACAGCAGGGTAACGAGCCGAGACGCAGAAGCGCCCCACCCCCGGAGATGTCGGGGATGGGGGCGCTCCGTGACGTCCGGGGTCAGGCGTCGAGCAGCTGCGACACCCGCTGGTGCGAGAGATCCATCAGCTCCCCCAGATCGCGAGTAGAGACGCCCTGGTCGTGCAGCGCCCGGACGACGGCGCGTCGCTGCGCATCCAGTTCGGCCTGCCGCCGGTGCAGCTCGTCACGCTCGGCCAAGAAGTGCTTCCATGCGTCCGCCGCGTCTGCACCGAACGCAGGCCGGAAGTCGAAGTCCAGCTCAAGCTCATCCTCAGCGACGTCGAGCAGCCCGGCGAGCAGGTCCCGGACCTCGGCATCCAGCTCGGTCAGCCGGCGGACCTCGGTAGCGCCACCTGGCACACCGTCCACCTCGGCCACCCACCAGCGACCTTCGCGGCTCACGCGCACGTGGTGCTTCACTTGTCCAACCATCCCTTCCCAAAGATGCCTTCCAGCGCCTTCTCGTTCGAGCGGGTCACCGTCTGCGACATCTGCCCAGCGTGCCCAGTGAGACCGACACGGCCGATCTCCTTGTTGTCCTTGTCGAGAACGACCCAGACGGTGTGCGATCCCTTCCCTCGCTTCGGGAGTCGGGTGACGGTGTAGCCGTGCTTGCGTGCGTTCTTGCGGATCGCCTTGAGCACCTGCTCCGCCGACCTTGTTCCGTTGACCATGACTGTATGTCTAACCCGGTAGACGCGCAACTGTCAACTCGGCTAGACATTCTCTCGCCACGCGATCTGCGGGTGCGCCCGGGCAGCCGCTCGCCGTACCCGTCGCTCGTCGCTGGCGCTCCTCACTCCTCCCAAATCCCCCTGCGCTGAACATGATGAAGGCGCCCCACCACCTCGCAGCACTCGGAGCGGGACGCCTCCATCACCTGGCGGTAGCGGTGGGATTTGAACCCACGGTGGCTATGAACCACACAGCATTTCGAGTGCTGCACCTTCGGCCGCTCGGACACGCTACCTAGCCGGACCAGGGTACTCGGACAGCGCCCGCTGGCCAAAACCGGCGGCGCACCTGCGGGCGCCACATCTCGCTGCCGGCCGGCGGCCCGTCGTAGGCTCGACCGGCCAGTCGTCTCGGAGGGAGCAGCAGTGCCACCAGCCACGACCGCCGCCGTCTCCGCCCTCGTGACCTTGCTCACAGGCCGCCGGTTCGTGGTGCTCACCGGTGCCGGCATCTCCACCGACTCCGGGATCCCGGACTACCGCGGGCCGGAGGCCCCGCCGCGCACGCCGATGACCTACGACCAGTTCGTCTCCGACGAGGGCTTCCGCCGGCACTACTGGGCCCGCAACCACGTGGGCTGGCAGCACATGCGCACCCGCACGCCGAACGCCGGGCACCGGGCGATCGCCCGGCTGGAGCAGCGGGGCCTGGTCACCGGGGTGATCACCCAGAACGTGGACCTGCTGCACCAGGCCGCCGGCTCTCGCCGGGTGATCGACCTGCACGGGCACTACAACGAGGTGATCTGCCTGTCCTGCGGCCTGGTGCTCTCCCGCACCGAGCTGGACCGGATGCTCACCGAGCTCAACCCGGAGTTCACCGAGGCGGTCGCCGACGTGGAGATCGCACCGGACGCCGACGCCGTGATCGCCTCCACCGAAGGGTTCAAGGTGCAGCCCTGCCCGCGCTGTGGCGGCATCCTCAAGCCGAACATCGTCTACTTCGGGGAGAACGTGCCCAAGGAACGGGTCGCAGCCGCCTACCAGATGGTGGACGAGAGCGAGGCGGTGCTGGTAGCCGGGTCGTCCCTGGCGGTGCTCTCCGGTCTGCGGTTCGTGCGGCACGCCCACCGAGGCGGCCTGCCGGTGGCGATCATCAACCGCGGCAGCACCCGCGCAGACGAGATCGCCGACCTGGTCCTGGAGGCCGGCACCTCCCCCACGCTCACCGCCCTCGAGGCAGCCCTGCCCGACCTGCCGGCGGCTCCTCACCGGCCGGCCCGCGCCGGGCGGTGAAGAAGTCGGTGAGCAGCGCGGTCGACTCCTGCGCGCGCACGCCACCGACCACCTGCACCTGGTGGTTCAGCCGGGAGTCGCGCACCACGTCCCGGGTGGAGCCGCACGCCCCCGCCTTCTCGTCCCACGCCCCCAGCACCAGCCGGGCCACCCGGGCCAGCACGATCGCCCCCGCGCACATCGTGCACGGCTCCAGGGTGACCACCAGCGTGCAGCCCGACAACCGCCAGTCCCCCTGCTCCACCCCCGCCCTACGCAGGGTGAGGATCTCGGCGTGCGCGGTGGGATCGCCGTCGACCTGGCGGCGGTTGCCGGCCTGGGCCAGCACCACGCCCTCCGGGGAGAGCAGCACCGCGCCGACCGGCACATCGCCCCGCTCGGCCGCCTCCCGCGCCTGCGCCAGCGCCAGGCCCATCGCCTCCTGATCGGTGCTCACGCCCCCAGTCTGCCCCGTGCCACCAGCGGCTCCTACACTGTGCGCATGCGCCTGCACGTCGCCGACCATCCCCTCATCGCCCACAAGCTCACCGTCCTGCGTGATGCGGACACCCCCTCACCGGTCTTCCGCCAGCTCACCGAGGAGCTGGTCACCCTGCTCGCCTACGAGGCCACCCGGGAGATCCGCACCGAGCAGGTGGAGATCGAGACCCCGATCGCCCACACCCAGGGCATCGCGCTCGCCGAGCCGCGCCCGATCGTGGTGCCGATCCTGCGCGCCGGGCTGGGCATGCTCGAGGGGATGACCCGGCTGCTGCCCACCGCCGAGGTCGGGTTCCTCGGGC
>CAZMDO010000111.1:0-7783 GCA_964564445.1 uncultured Ruaniaceae bacterium
TACTTCTGTTGCACGGAGGTGTGATTGTTGTGCCTCGGTGTGCGGATTGTGCCTCAGTGGGGGCGGAGGTGGGTTCGCGGCGCCCGCGCGGCGTCCCGGGGCGCTCCGCCCGCGTGCGGGGCGCCGCCCGCGTACGGAGGTACTTCTGTTCGGTGGAGGTGTGATTGTTGTGCCTCGGTGTGCGGATTGTGCCTCGGTGGGGGCGGAGGTGGGTTCGCGGCGGGCGCGGGACCCTGGGGTGTGTCGCTCGTGCGCCCGCTGTCTGGCCACGCCTGTGACAGAAATGGGTTTCATTGTCACGAACGCGTCACGATCAGCCCCGCCCATTGACCGGCGTCCATCGGGTCGCTAGCGTGACCGATAACGATTTCGGAAAGTTTCTAACAGGTACGGGTTCCGCTCGGCGGTTCCCGGCGCCCGACCCTTGTTCCAGCAACGACGCACGAAGGAAGCATGATGAGAATCCACACACTCCGGGCCGGTGCGGCGGTGCTCGCCGGCGGTCTGGTCGTCGCAGGTCTGGCGGCCTGCGGCGGCGACAGCTCCGGCGGCGATGCCGATGTGGCCGAGATACCCGCCGAGGGCATCGATGACGGCACCACCTTGACCATGTGGTCCCGGGCGCCCCTGGAGCGCCAGGCGACCAACGCCGTCGAGGCCTACAACGCCACCCACGAGAACCAGGTGGACCTGCAGATCATCCCGAACGACGACGTCGAGGGAAAGGTGGGTGCAGCGGCGCAGACCGACAGCCTGCCCGACCTGCTCGCCGGGGACGTGGTCCGCGTGCCCTACTGGACCAGCGAGGGCATCTTCCTGGACACCACCGACCTGATCAACGGCCTGCCGAACCTGGACGACCTGCAGAGCGGACACATCGACGCCGGCACCATCGACGGCCGGATGCACACCCTGCCGTTCGTCACCGACATCTCCGTGATGGTCTGGAACAAGGACCTCTACGAGCAGGCTGGTCTCGACCCGGAGCAGGGCCCCACCACCGTGGAGGAGTTCGTGGACCAGGCCTCGGCGGTGGCCGCCCTGAACCAGCCCGACGTGGCCGGCAGCTACCTGGCGGGACAGTCCGGCGGCGCCCTGGTGTTCACCCTGCTGCCGTCCATCTGGGCCAGCGGTGGTGAGCCGTTGAACGAGGACGGCACCGAGGCGCAGATGAACAGCGACATCGCCCGCGAGGTCTACGACGCCTACCGCACCCTGGCCGAGACCGAGAACGGTCTGGGCGCTGGCTCCAAGGAGGAGACCGGGGCGACCTGGACCGCACCGTTCCAGGAAGGGCACATCGGTGTGATGCCCTACCCGTTCACCGCGGTCACCGGCCTGTTCGAGACGGCCGACTTCGAGATCGGCGTCGGTGCCATCCCCGGGATCGACGGCGGCGGCTCCACCTTCCTCGGTGGTGACGCCATCGGCATCTCTCGTGACTCCGAGCACGCCGCGCAGGCCTGGAACTTCCTCGCCTGGCTGATGACCGACGAAGCACAGCAGACCGTGTTCGCGGACAACAACGACACCGCCTCCAACCTGACGGTGCTCGCCGACGGGTACGCGGACGCCGACCCGCGCACCGCGATCGCCAACGCCACCATCGCCGACGGCCGCACCCCGGTCGCGGTGAACTTCAACGAGGCGTTCAACGCCGCAGGCAGCCCCTGGCAGCTGCTCATCCAGAACGCGGTCTGGGGCGACGGGTCCCAGATCGACGCGATGAACGAGCAGATCAACACGATCCTGCAGCAGAACTAGCACCGCCCGGGGCGGGGGCGCGCAACCCCGCGCGCTCCCGCCCCACCTCGTCATCCGGAGAGGCCCTCATGGCTGTCGCCCCGCCCGCGCGCACCACCCGCACGCGCACGCCCAGCACCCGCGCCGAGACCGTACGCGGCTGGCTGTTCGTCACGCCCACGGCGCTGCTGGTGCTGCTGCTGTTCATCGTTCCCATCGGCCTCGTGGTGGTGATGTCCGCCTCGGACTGGAGCCTGATGGGCGGCAACCGGGGTGGGAACTTCCCGGACAACTTCACCAACGTCTTCGCCGACCCACTGCTGCTGGACTCGGTCCGGTTCACCCTGCTGTACACGGTGCTCACCACGGTGATCCTGATGCCGGTGGCCTTCTTCCTGGCCCTCGCCCTGCAGCGGGTTCGTCGGTGGAACAACTGGGTGCGCACCGCGATCCTGGTGCCCTCCGCGCTCGGCATCGCCTCCGCCTCGCTGCTGTTCTACGCGCTCTACTCCCCCCAGGTGGGCCCGCTCAACCCGATCCTGGCCGACCTCGGCCTGATGGACGTGCGCGACTCCATCCTCGGTACGCCCGGCGGGGCGCTGTGGGCGACCGTGGTGCTCATCGTCTGGCGGTTCGCCGGCTACTACATGATCCTCACCCTGGTGGGCCTGCAGGCCATCCCGGGGGACATCTACGAGGCGGCCAGCCTGGACGGGGCGAGCAAGGTCACCCAGCTGCGCCGGATCACCCTGCCGCTGCTCAAGCCCACGATCGCGTTGACCATGGTGCTCTCGGTGACAGGGTCACTGCTGGCGTTCGACCAGTTCTACATCCTCACCAAGGGCGGCCCGAACAACTCGACCATGACCGTGGTGCTCCTCATCTACAAGTACGCCTTCGAGACCAAGAAGGACCTCGGCATGGCCGCCGCGCTCTCGGTGCTGGTGCTCGTGGCGCTCGTGGTGATCAACCTGCTCCAGCTGCGCGCCCTGGGCGTGACGAAGAAGGAGGACTGATGAACCCCTCGCGCACCCACCGCGTGGTCAACTACGTGCTCACCGCCCTGGTCTCCATGGCCTTCCTCGCCCCCATCGCCTGGGCGGTGTTCAACTCGGTCGCGCCGAACTCTGCCACCTCGCAGAAGGACGGCTACGGGCTGGGCAACTTCGAGGCGCTGATCCACTACGGCGAAGGCCTGTGGGCCTACCTGGGTAATTCGGTGGTGGTCACCGGGGTCGCGGTGGGGGCTGCGCTGCTGGTCTCGACCACCGGCGGCTACGGCTTCGCCCGGTTCTCCTTCCCCGGGAAGAACCTGCTGTTCACCCTGGTGCTCTCGGTGCTGATGGTGCCCTACGCCGCCCTGCTGGTGCCGCTGGCCGTCTGGTTGAACCAGATCGGCCTGCAGAACAGCCTGGTCGCGGTCGGGCTGGTGCTCGCCCTGTTCCAGCTCCCGTTCGCCACCTTCATGATGCGCAACGCCTTCCACGCGGTGCCGCGGGAGATCGAGGAGGCCGCCCTGATCGACGGCTGCTCCACGTTCGGGGCGTTCACCCGCATCCTGCTGCCAGCGGTCCGGGCCGCGCTGGTGACCGTGGGCCTGTTCGTGCTGCTGATCGCCTGGAACGACTTCATGGTGCCGCTGTACCTGCTCGGTGCGGAGAACGCCCCACTGCCGCTGGCGCTGGTGAACATGCGCCAGCAGGTGATGGGCGTGATCGACTACGGCGCGACCACCGCCGGTGTGGTGGTGCTGACCATCCCGGCCCTGGTGCTGTTCATCTCGCTGCAGAAGTACTACATCAAGGGCTTCACCTCCGGTGCGGTGAAGGGGTGAGCGGCCCACACCCGACCCAGGCCGCCACCACGAAGGGGGAGAGGTGACCCAGAGCGAGTCGATCCCGCGGCGGGTGACGTTGGCCGACGTCGCCCGGGAGGCCGGCGTGTCCACCGCGACCGCCTCCAAGGCGCTGAACGGGCGCAAGCAGGTGCACGCGGACACCCGGCGCAAGGTGCTCGCCGCTGCGGAGTCCCTGGACTTCCGGCCGAACATCTTCGGTCAGCAGCTCAAGCGCGGGCGTTCGGGCGCGGTCGGGCTGATCACCCACGACCTCGAGGGCCGCTTCTCCATTCCCACTCTGATGGGCGCCGAGGACGAGGCCGGCTCCGGGGAGGTCTCGGTGCTGCTCTGCGACGCCCGCGGCGATCAGCTCCGGGAGCGGTACCACGTGCAGGCGCTGCTCGGCCGGCGGGTGGACGGGCTGATCGTGGTCGGCGCCCGGCCCGACCCTCGACCCTCCCTGGGCCGCCTGCCGGTCCCGGTGGTGTACGCCTACGCGCCCTCGGAGGATGCCGCGGACATGTCCGAGGTGTGCGACGATGTGGGCGCGGGCCGCCTGGTCGCCGAGCACCTGATCGCCCTGGGCCGGCAGCGGATCGGGATCGTAGCCGGCGACCGGGGCTACCTGGCTGCCCGGGACCGGGTGCAGGGTGCGACGAACGCCCTGGTCGAGGCCGGGCTGGAGCCGGTCGGCGGCCGGGCGCTGTTCGGGTCCTGGGACGAGGCGTGGGGCCGGGCCGGCGCTGGGGCGCTGCTGCGCACCGCCCCCGACCTGGACGGCGTGGTCTGCGGCAGCGACCAGATCGCTCGCGGCGTGCTGGAGACGCTCCGCGAGCACGGGGTGGCGGTGCCGGAGGACGTGGCGGTCACCGGCCACGACAACTGGGCGCCGATGTCCGCCCAGTCCCGCCCGCCGCTGACCACCGTGGACCTGAACCTGGAGCAGCTCGGTCGGCGTGCCGCCGCCCGGTTGTTCGCAGCCATCGACGGCGAAACCTCGCTGGGCGTGCAGACCGTCACCTGCCGCCTCGTTCCCCGGGAGTCCACCCGTGGGTACTGAGTCGAGCACCCTTACCGTGCCTTCTGTCCTGACCGCCTGGCGTGTTGCGTCGGGGTCAGCTGCCGATCGTGGAGCCGCGCACCACCAGCCGGCACGGCTGGGTGTGCACTCCCGAGCCGCGCGTGCCGTCCAGGGCATCGAATATCGCCCGGGCCGCGCGCCGGCCGAGCGCGGTGAAGCACATGTCCACGCTGGTCAGCTGTGGCCGGGCGCCGGTGGCGAGGATCTCCCAGTTGTCGAAGCTGGCCACCGCGATGTCCGCGGGCACCTGCCGGCCGGCCTCGCGCAGGCTCTCCAGCACCCCGCGGGCGATCTGGTCGCTGCCGCAGACGATCGCATCCACCGGTGCACCGGTGGACAGCAGGGAGGTGGCGGCCGCCCGGCCCCAGGACTCCGACCAGCTGCCGTAGCTCGGCCGGCCCCCTACGAGGGCGATCCCGGCATCGGCCAGGGCTGCTGTGATGCCCTCCACCCGGTCGTGCGTGGCGGCATAAGAGGTGTCTCCGGCGATGTGTGCGATGTTGCGGCGGCCGAGGGAGAGCAGGTGCTCGGTGACCAGCCGGCCCGCGCCGACGTTGTCCGGCACGAACGAGAGATCCTCCGCCCGCTCGGAGGGGGCGTAGACGTAGACCACCGGTACGGGCGCCTCGGTGGCCACCGGCGGGCGCGGGTCGGTACGGCTGCCCACGATGATCAGACCGTCCACCCGTCGGCTGAGCAGCGCCTGCAGATGGTGCGCCTGTCGGATGGAGTCGCCACGAGCGTCGCAGAGGAAGATGGACATCTGACCGGCGCCGAAGGCGTCCTCGGCGCCCATCAGGATCGGGATGGAGAAGCGGCCTTCCAGGTCGTGGGTGATCAGACCGACTGTGCCGCTGCGGCCGGTGTGCAGCGTGCGAGCCAGGGCATTCGGGGTGAAGGCGAGCTGTTCGGCCGCCTCCAGCACGCGCCTGCGCGTGACCGGGTGCACGTTGTCCCGCCCGTTGAGCGCCTTGGAGGCCGTGGCCACCGACACCCCGGCCGCCTCGGCGACGTCCTTGAGCCGCGGACCTCGCGACGTCGGCGTAGCGCCGTGACTCATCCTGCCTCCGTTAGGGACGACCACCCCCAGCCTAGCCACCGCCGGTATCCAGCAAGGAGCACCCATGCCCACGACCGTTGACACCCCGACCGGGCCGGTAGGCCCGGTGCTGCCCAGCCGAGGAGTGCTGAGCCCCCTGGGCATGGACGAGGTCCAGATCACCGGCGGCTACTGGGCGGACCTGCAGAAGCTGAATGCCGCCGTCGTGATCGACCATGCCGAGCGCTGGATGGAGCGGGTGGGCTGGATCGGCAACTTCGACGCCGCTCGCGACGGCCGCCTGCCCGCCGACCGCACCGGCAGGGAGTTCTCCGACTCCGACGTGTACAAGCTGATGGAAGCGATGGCCTGGGAGATCGGCCGCGCCGGGGACGCCCGCCTGGAGGATCGGTTCCAGGGGCTGGCCGGGCGAATCCTGCCGGTGCAGGAGGCCGACGGCTACCTGAACACCAACTTCGGCCGCCCCGGGCAGGCGCCACGGTACAGCGACCTGGAGAACGGGCACGAGCTGTACTGCTACGGGCACCTCATCCAGGCCGGTGTGGCCCGGCTGCGCACCCACGGGGAGGATGAGTTCACCGCGATGGTGCTGCGTGCCGCCGACCACGTGTGCGACGTGTTCGGACCCGACGGGCTGGACGCGATCGGCGGGCACCCGGAGATCGAGCCAGCGCTGGTGGAGCTGGCGCGGTGCACCGGTGAGCAGCGCTACCTGGACCAGGCTGCGCTGTTCCTCGACCGGCGCGGGCACGGCCGGTTGGGGGAGATCTGGTTCGGCCCGGAGTACTTCCAGGACGATGTGCCGGTGCGTGCGGCTGAGGTCCTGCGCGGGCACGCGGTTCGGGCGCTGTACCTGGCCGCCGGGGCGATCGACGCGGCAGTGGAGGCACACGACGAGGACCTGCTCGCGGCGGTACGCCGGCAGATGGCCCGCACCGTGGCCCGGCGCACCTACCTCACCGGCGGGATGGGCTCCCACCACGAGGGCGAGGCCTTCGGGGAGGACTTCCAGCTGCCCGCAGACCGCGCCTACTCCGAGACCTGCGCCGGGGTGGGGGCGGCGATGGTCGGCCACCGGCTGCTGCTGGCCACCGGCGAGGCCGAGCACGCCGACCTGGTGGAACGGGTGCTGTACAACGTGGTCTCCACCAGCCTCGCCGCGGACGGGCACGCCTTCTTCTACACCAACACGCTGCACCAGCGCTCCCCGGGGCGGCAGACCGCTGCCGACGAGGTCGCACCGCGTGCCGCCGCCAGCCTGCGCGCCCCCTGGTTCGCGGTCTCCTGCTGCCCCACCAACGTGGCCCGCACCCTGGCTTCGCTCGGTGCCTACCTGGCCACCAAGGACGCCGACGGGGTGCAGCTGCAGCAGATCGCCTCCGCACGGGTGCGCACCACGCTCGCCGACGGCTGCCCGGTGGGCCTGGAGGTGAGCACCGACTACCCCCGCGACGGGCGGGTGCGCGTGCGGGTCACCGAGGACGCCACCCGGCTCTGGACGCTGCGGGTGCGGGTGCCCGCCTGGGCCCGCGGCGAGGCCGTGCTGCGCCTGGGGGAGGAGACCGTGGCACCGGTCGACGGGTACCTGAGCCTGACCCGGGCGTTCGCAGCCGGGGACGAGGTGCAGGTCGATCTGCCGGTCCGGGCCCGGTGGACGTTCGCCGACCCGCGGGTGGACGCCGTGCGCGGGCAGGTGGCAGTCGAACGAGGGCCGTTGGTGCTCTGCCTGGAGTCGGTGGACCTGGGTGCCGATGTGGCCACCGCGGCCGTGGACGTGAGCGCGCCGCCGGTCGAGCGCGACGGGCAGGTGCTCGTGCCGGTGCACCGGATCGGGCTGGTGGACGCGCACTGGCCCTACGCGGCGGCCGGTGGTGGGGGCGGTGCTCCGGCTGGTGCGGACGCTGCCGCCACCGGAACGGAGCTCGTGCCGCTGGTGCCGTATCACTCCTGGGGCAACCGCGGCCCCTCGACGATGAGGGTGTGGCTGCCCGTCGCCACGTTCTGACCCGGGGGAGTCCTCCCCATTGGCCGACTGGCCGATCCCTCCTACGGTCGTGCTGCG
>CAZMDO010000112.1:0-7770 GCA_964564445.1 uncultured Ruaniaceae bacterium
GCACACCAGCGGGTCGGCCCGCCCTCGCCCGACCCGCCTTCCTTCCGCCCGCACCCCAGGAACCACAGGAGCCGCAGCCCATGAGCAGTCCGCAGCACCCGAACCGGGTTCGGACCACCACCGGCGCACCGTCCGGTATCGACCCGGGGGTTCGGACGCGGCCGGCAGACCAGCGTCCCTGAGCCGTGCTCGCCCGCCTTCTCGTCCCCTCCTCCGCCCTGCTCTGGGGACTGCACTTCGCCCTGCTCAGCCCGGCGCTGGCGATCATCCTGGCCACGCTCTACGACGCGTCCACCGTCGATATCGGCTGGAGCCTCGCCGTCTACAACGGCGGCGGCTTCCTCGCTTCGCTGCTCATCCCCGCCTGGGCAGATCGACGCCGTACCTATCTGCAGGTCCTGCTCGGCTGCGGTGTGCTGACGATCGCGCTGGCAGCAGTCCTCGCAGCGGTGACATCCCTGCCGTTGGCGACCGCCGCCCTGGTCGTGCTCGGCGGCCCCGCCGGCCTCGGCACCACGATGCTGTTCGCGCACCTCCGGGACACCGGCGGGAGCACCGCCACCATCGTGAACACCCGTGCCATCATCTCCGTCGCCTGGATGGGTGGGCCGCCGCTGGCCACCCTGATCATCGGGTGGGCCGGCGGTCGCGGCGTGCTCGCGGCCCTGGTGGTCCTCGCGGTCCTGAACATCGCCACCACCATCGCCATGATGTCCCGCCACCGGCACCCGGACCGACCCGCTGCGCGGAGGACGCCCGAACCGCGCACGTCGGCCCCGGACCCGCCGAGGAGCCGAGCGGCAACTGCGCTGATCGTCGCGGCGTTCGTGCTGTTCCAGGCCACGAACGCCACCGCCATGGCGTTCCTGGCCCTCTACGTCACCGAGACCGTCGGCCTGCCGATCCTGTGGGCCGGCGTCACCCTGGGCCTCGCCGCTGCACTCGAGGTACCCGCGCTCCTCATCACCGGTCGCCTCGCTGACCGGTACCCCCACCTCACTCTCGTCGCCGTCGGCGCGATCGCCGGCATCGCTTACTACCTCGGGCTGGCAGCGGTCACCGGGCCGGTGGCCCTGCTGGCGCTGCAGGTGCTGAACGCGGTCAGCTTCGTGGCCGTCTCCGGCATCGGCCTGGCACTGTTCCAGGACATCATCCCCGGAGCGGGCCTCGCCACCGGCCTGTACATGAACACCCGTCGCATCGGTGCCATCGTCTCCGGGCCGATCATCGCCGTAGGGGCGCTCCCGCTGGTCGGCCAGCGCGGCATCTTCCTCACCTGCGCGGCCCTCACGCTGCTGGGTCTGGGCCTGGTGCACGCCGCTCGGCGTGCGGCCCCGCACGGGCCCCAGCACCCCAGCTGACGCCACGGAACAGCAAGCGCCCCGCCGGCCCGGTTCACGCCGGCCGACGGGGCGCCCTCGTCGTGCAGCCTGCCGTCAGGCGGCCACCAGCTGGCGCAGCACGTACTGCAGGATGCCGCCGTTGCGGTAGTAGTCGGCCTCGCCGGGGGTGTCGATGCGGACCACCGCGTCGAACTCCACGGTCGAGCCGTCCTCCTTGGTAGCGGTGACCTTCACCGTCTCCGGGGTGTCGCCGTCGTTCATCGCGGTCACGCCGGAGATGTCGAAGGTCTCGGTGCCGTCCAGACCGAGGTCGTCGGCGCTCTTCCCGTCCGGGAACTCCAGCGGCAGCACGCCCATCCCGATCAGGTTGGACCGGTGGATCCGCTCGAAGCTGGTCGCGATCACCGCCCGCACGCCGAGCAGCAGGGTGCCCTTGGCCGCCCAGTCCCGGGAGGAACCGGAGCCGTACTCCGCCCCGCCGAGCACCACCAGCGGGATGTCCTTGGCCTGGTAGTCCTGCGCGGCGTCGAAGATGGTGTCCTGCTCGCCGGTGAGGAAGTTCTTGGTGAACCCGCCCTCCACACCGTCCAGCAGCTGGTTGCGCAGCCGGATGTTGGCGAACGTGCCGCGGATCATCACCTCGTGGTTGCCGCGCCGGGAGCCGTAGGAGTTGAAGTCCTTGCGCGCCACGCCGTGCTCGGCCAGGTACTTGCCCGCCGGGGAGTCCGGCTTGATCGAGCCGGCCGGGGAGATGTGGTCGGTGGTCACCGAGTCGCCCAGCTTGGCCAGCACCCGGGCACCGGTGATGTCGACCACCGGCTCGGGCTGCACACCCATGCCCTCGAAGTACGGGGGCTTGCGCACGTAGGTGGACTCGCCGTCCCAGGCGAAGGTGTCCCCCTCCGGGGTGTCCAGGGACCGCCAGTGCTCGTCACCGGCGAACACGTCGGCGTAGTCGGAGGTGAACATCTCCCGGTTGATCGAGGAGGCGATCGTCTCCTGCACCTCTTGCGGGCTGGGCCAGATGTCCTTGAGGAACACCTCGGTGCCGTCCTCGCTGGTACCCAGCGGCTCGGTCTCGAAGTCGAAGTCCATCGTGCCGGCCAGCGCGTAGGCGATCACCAGCGGCGGGGAGGCCAGGTAGTTCATCTTCACGTCCGGGTTGATCCGGCCCTCGAAGTTCCGGTTCCCGGACAGCACGGAGACCACGGCCAGGTCGTTGTCGTTGACGACCTTGGAGACCTCCTCCGGCAGCGGGCCGGAGTTGCCGATGCAGGTGGTGCAGCCATAGCCGACCAGGTGGTAGCCGAGCTTCTCCAGGTACGGCCACAGACCGGCCTTCTCGTAGTAGTTCGTCACCACCTGCGAGCCCGGGGCCATCGAGGTCTTCACCCACGGCTTGACCTGCAGGCCCTTCTCCACCGCCCGCTTGGCGAGCAGGCCCGCGGCGAGCATCACCTCCGGGTTGGAGGTGTTGGTGCAGGAGGTGATCGAGGCGATCGCCACCCGGCCGTGGTCCAGCTGGTAGGTGCTGCCGTCGGCGGCGGTCACGTCCACGAGCTTGTGCGCCCGCTTGGACTCACGCACCGGCGAGCTGGTGGACCGGCCCAGCGGCGAGGACTCCTCGTGCGCGTCGTGCGAGGGCGAGTCCGAGGCCGGGAAGGTGTCGGCGAGCTCCTGGTCCACCGGGCTCTTCTCGATGCCGTGCCCGTCCAGCACGTAGTTCTTCAGGTCGGCGTGGAACTGCTCCTTGGCCCGGGTCAGCTCGATCCGGTCCTGCGGACGCTTCGGACCGGCGATCGAGGGCACCACGGTGGACAGGTCCAGCTCGATGTACTCGGAGAACTCCGGCTCGGTGTAGTCCTCGGCGTCCGGAGCCAGCCACATGCCCTGCTCCTTGGCGTAGGCCTCCACCAGCTGCACCTGGTCCTCGTCCCGGCCGGTGAGGCGCAGGTAGTCCAGGGTGACGTCGTCGATCGGGAAGATCGCGGCGGTGGAGCCGAACTCGGGGCTCATGTTGCCGATGGTGGCGCGGTTGGCCAGCGGCACCTCGGCCACGCCCTTGCCGTAGAACTCCACGAACTTGCCCACCACACCGTGCTCGCGGAGCATCTGGGTGATCGTCAGCACCACGTCGGTGGCGGTCACGCCGGAGGGGATCTCGCCCTTGAGCTTGAACCCGACCACTCGCGGGATGAGCATCGAGACCGGCTGACCGAGCATCGCGGCCTCGGCCTCGATCCCGCCGACGCCCCAGCCGAGCACGCCCAGGCCGTTGACCATCGTGGTGTGCGAGTCGGTGCCCACCAGGGTGTCCGGGTAGGCGCGCAGCACCCCCTCAACCTCCCGGGTCATCACCACGCGCGCCAGGTACTCGATGTTCACCTGGTGCACGATGCCGGTGCCCGGCGGCACCACCTTGAAGTCGTCGAACGCGGTCTGGCCCCAGCGCAGGAACTGGTAGCGCTCGTGGTTGCGCCGGTACTCGAACTCCACGTTCCGGGCGAAGGCGTCGGCGCGGCCGAACACGTCGATCTGCACCGAGTGGTCGATCACCAGCTCGGCCGGGGAGAGCGGGTTGATCGAGGCGGGGTCGCCACCGAGCTCGGCGACCGCCTCCCGCATCGTGGCCAGGTCCACCACGCACGGCACGCCGGTGAAGTCCTGCATCACCACGCGCGCGGGGGTGAACTGGATCTCGGTGCTCGGCTGCGCCTGCGGATCCCAGTCGGCCAGCGCCCGCACGTGGTCGGCGGTGATGTTCGTGCCGTCCTCGGTGCGCAGCAGGTTCTCGGCCAGCACCTTCAGGCTGTAGGGCAGCCGGCCCAGACCCTCGACGGCGCTCAGCCGGTAGATCTCGTAGTCCTTCTCGCCCACCCTCAGGGTGCCCTTGGCGCCAAAGCTGTCGACGGTGCTCACAACCACTCCTCGGCTCACTGTGCGGGCCTGTCCCGGGTACTACCGGTACTTGTGAAAGCCCCGCGTCAGATAATTATCTCGATGTCGAGATATCTTATCGCACCCCGCCGTCCGGCGCGACCGACGCGCCCGGTTCCAGCACGGCCACGCACTCCACGTGGTGGGTGTGGCAGAACAGGTCGAAGCCGGTCAGCGAGGTCACCTCGTACCCGCCGGCGCGGGCGTAGCCCAGGTCGCGGGCCAGCGCCGCCGGGTCGCACGCCACGTACACGATCCGCCGCGGCGCCCAGGTGGTCAGCTGGGACATCACGTCCCGCCCGGCTCCCGTGCGCGGCGGATCCAGCACGACGACGGCGGGCCGGGGCAGCGTAGCCAGCGCAGCCTCCGTAGAGCTCTGGTGGAGCACCACCTGGCTCCGGTCGTGGGCGTTGCGCCGGGCGTTGCGGCCCGCCCGCATGTCGGCCTCCACGGCGTGCACGGTGCCGGTCGAGCCCACCGCGTCGGCGAGCGGCAGGGTGAGCAGCCCGGCCCCGGAGTACAGGTCCAGCACCGTCTCGCCCACCTCGAGGTCGGCAGCGGCGAGCACCGCACCCACCAGCACCTCCGGCGCCCGGGCGTGCACCTGCCAGAACCCGGCCGCATCCACCCGGTAGGTCCACTCCCCCACCCCGGGCACGGTGACCCGCTCGGTGACCACCCGGCGCTTGCCCCGCACCGGCTCACCGTCGGCGAGCACCAACGCATCGCCCACGCTCGGAGCCACCGCTTCGATGCGCTGCCCCGGCCGCCAGCTGCGCCCGAGCAGCGCCGCCAGGTCGATCCCGGGTGCGGCGAGCGGCATCTGCGTGAGCGCAAGCACCTCATGGCTGCGGAACCGGTACATGCCCAGGCGACCTGCGCCGTCGGCGACCAGATCGATCCGGGTGCGGTACCCGAGCCCGCCACGCCGGTCCTCGCCGGGAGCGTGCTGGAGGACCAGGTCCGCGCGGGCCGGGTGCTCGGCGGGCAGGTGGGCGATCCGGGCGAGGGCATCGTCGAGGACCGCACGCTTCCAGGCCAGCTGCCCGGGCAGGCTGACGTGCCCCAGCTCGCCACCACCCACGCCCCCGGGACCGGCCTCCGGCCACACCGTGGCCACCCGGTCGGCGGAAGGATCCAGCACCTCGAGTGTCTCAGCCCGCCAGTGGCCCTTCTTCCGGGTCTCGGTCAGGCGCGCCACCACCCGTTCACCGGGGATCGCGTGCCGCAGGAACACCACCCGCCCGTCCAGCCGGGACAGGCAGTGTCCGCCGTGCACCGCAGGGCCGGCGGTCAGCTCGACCAGCTCGTCCATACCGGTCAGTCCAGGGTCTCCGGCTCGGCCGAGGCGAGCTGCCAGGGCACCGAGGCCATCACCACACCGGGCATGTGCAGCAGCCGGGCCTTGATCCGGGCGGTGCTGCGGTTGTGCAGCACCCGCTCCCACCACCGGCCGACCACGTACTCGGGCACGTACACCACCACCAGGTCCCGCGGCGAGGTGCGCCGGATGGTCTTGACGAACTCCACCACCGGGCGGGTCACCTCCCGGTACGGGGAGTCCAGCACGGTCAGCGGCACCGGCACCTCCAGCACCTCCCACTGCCGCCGCAGCTCGGCGATCTCCGCGGCCTCCACGGCCACGGCGATCGCCTCCAGCGAGGAGGGTCGGGTGGCCCGGGCGTAGGCCAGGGCCCGCATCGTCGGCTTGTGCACGTTCGAGACCAGCACCACGGCGTGCACCCGGCTGGGCAGCGCCCGCGCCTTGGACACGTCGCGCACCGCCAGCTCCTCGGCCACCTGGTCGTAGTGCCGGTGGATCAGCCCCATCAGCACGAACAGCACCGCCATCAGGCCGAGCGCGATCCAGGCGCCGTGGGTGGTCTTGGTGGCCACCACCACCACCAGCACGATCGCGGTCAGGGCGAAGCCGAAGGCGTTCGTGGCCCGGGCCCGCAGCATCCGCGCACGCTCCGTGGCGGCCACCACGGTGCGCAGCCGGGCGTTCCAGTGCTTGACCATGCCCAGCTGGCTGAGGGTGAAGGAGACGAACACGCCGACGATGTAGAGCTGGATCAGCGAGGTGACCTCGGCCTCAAAGATCCAGATCAGTGCGACCGCCGCCACCGCCAGGGAGAGGATGCCGTTGGTCAGGGCCAGCCGGTCCCCGCGGGCGTGCAGCTGGCGGGGCAGGTAACCGTCCTTGCCGAGCACCGAGGCGAGCTGGGGGAAACCGTTGAACGCGGTGTTCGCGGCCAGCAGCAGGATGAGCGCGGTGGCGCCACCGACCACGTAGAACAGCCACGGCGCCGGGGCGAACACGGCGTTGGCGATCTGCCCGACCACCGGCGTCTGCCGGAAGTCCTCCCCGGGCAGCCGGCCGTCGATGAGCAACTGGGTGTCCGGGTCGGTGACGATCGTGACCCCGGTGGCCTGCGCCAGACCGAGCACGGAGAGCAGCATCACCGCCCCCAGCACCCCGAGCAGCACCAGGGTGTAGGAGGCGTTGCGAGCCTTCGGGCGGCGGAACGCGGGCACGCCGGTGCTGATCGCCTCCACACCGGTGAGTGCCACCGCACCGGAGGAGAACGCCCGCAGCACCAGGAACCCGCCCGCCAGGCCGAGCAGGCCCTGCTCGTAGCCGGCGGCCGGGACCACCTGGTAGCCGGCGCTGGCGGCCTGCCCGATCGTGCCCGTCGCCCACTGGATGCCGCCGACCAGGGCCATCGTGCCCATCGCGGCAAGGAACAGGTACACCGGGATCGCGAACATCCGGGGCCGTCGGCTGCCGCGCACGTTCACCAGGGTGACCACCGCGACCATGGCGGTGGCGATCCACTCCTCGTGCCCGCGCAGCACCGGCAGGATGGTCACCAGGTACTGCGCCCCGGAGGAGAGGGACACCGCCACGGTGAGCACATAGTCCACCAGCACCGCCGAGGCGACCGCGAGGCCGGCCTTGGCGCCGAGGTTCTCGCTGGCCACCTGGTAGTCCCCGCGGCCGGTCGGGTAGGCGCGTACCAGGTGCCGGTAGGAGGCCACCACGGTGAGCATGACCGCCACCACCGCCACGCCCACCCACGGGGAGGCCACGTAGGCGGCGGTGCCGGCCAGGGCGAGGGTGAGCAGGATCTCGTCCGGGGCGTAGGCCACCGAGCTGAGCGCGTCGGAGGCGAACACCGGCAGCGCGATCCGCTTGGGAAGGAGCCGGTCGCCGGCCCGGTCGCTGCGAACCGGTCGGCCCACCAGGATCCGTTTGGCGGCGTCGGCGAGATCGGGCACGCGGCCATGCTACGCGGGGGCGGCCCTGCTGGCGTGCCCAGGCGCGCGGCGGGCCAACCGGGCGGCGCCCAGGGCGGGGCACTCTCGTGCCGAGGCGCGTGGGCACGCCAGCCGCGCGGCGCGCGAGCGGGCCGGTGCGTGTAGCGTCTGGGGCGTGCACTTCGTGATCATGGGCGCCGGACGTGTGGGCACCACCCTGGCGGTGACG
>CAZMDO010000113.1:0-7745 GCA_964564445.1 uncultured Ruaniaceae bacterium
CGGTGCTGACCCGGTGCAGCACGGAGTCGGTCACCGGATCGTCCGGTGCGGCGTTGATGTCCCGGATGGCCCGCTGGATCGCGGTCAGCTCACCGGTCGCCTCGTCCACCGACCGGGTGCCCAACGCGCTGGCGGGCGGGCGGATCACCGGGCGACGCCCGGTGGCGGTCCGCTCCCTCGGCCGCTCGGGCAGGCTGGGGCCGGTGTCCTCCCGCAGCTCGCGCAACGACCGCCGGGAGACCCGCCCGGGGGTTGCCGGCTGCTCAGCGGAACCGGCCGAGACCGGTGCGGGCGCCTCCGGCGCGGAGGTGGCGCCGTCGGACCGGGGCGCCATGGTGGGCGGCGGACGCACCGCCTCCACCTCCTGCGCGGTGTCCCGCCAGCTCTGCCGCTCGGGCGGGTCCGCCGGCTCCGGCTCGGCCGACTGCTCGGGCGGCTCCGCGCCCTCACCGGGCCTCGCCCCCTCCTTGCCGAGCTCCGCGCCCTTCGCACCGGACCTCGCGCCCTCGTCGGCCTCGGCCCGCGCGGCCGAGGCGGCGGTCTCCACCCCCGAGAGCGCATGCTGCCCGGTGGTGGTCACCGGCAGCTCCCCGGTAGGCGCGTACTGCCCGTCCGGGGTCAGCTGCAGTGCCCCGCTGGCCAGCGCCTCCTCCAGCGCCCGACGCTCCCGGCGCGTCATCGGTGGGGTCAGGCCCGCCCCGGTCTCCTGGGCGCGGCGACGCTCCGCCTCCCGTCGGCGGCGCCGCTCCCCCATCGGCGGTGTCGATGGGTGATCGGTCACGCCGTCACCCCCTCAGCCCCCTGCTGGAAGGTCGCCGGATCCTTGTACAGGCCGTGCTTGCCGATGTACTGCACCACACCGTCGGGCACCAGGTACCAGACCGGCTTGCCGGCGCGCACCCGCTCCCGGCAGTCGGTGGAGGAGATCGCCATCGCCGGGATCTCGTGCAACGAGTACTCCCCGTTGGGCAGGTTCTCGGTGTCCAGCCGGTGCCCTGGCCGGGTGACGCCGACGAAGTGCGCCAGCTGCCACAGCTCGTCCACGTCCTTCCAGGACAGGATCTGCCCGAGCGCGTCCGCACCGGTGATGAAGAACAGCTCCGCCCCCGGGTACTCGGCCTTCAGGTCCCGCAGCGTGTCGATCGTGTACGTCACCCCGGGGCGGTCGATGTCCACCCGGGAGACGCCGAACCGCGGGTTGGACGCGGTCGCGATCACCGCCATCAGGTACCGGTGCTCGGCGGTCGTCACCTCCCGGTCCAGCTTGAACGGCTGCGCGCCGGTGGGCACGAACACGACCTCGTCCAGGTCGAACTCGTCCGCCACCTCGCTGGCCGCCACCAGGTGGCCGTGGTGGATCGGGTCGAAGGTGCCGCCCATGATCCCCACCCGCGTGGGTGTGCGCTCAGAGCTGATCATCATCCACCCGGTGACGGGTGTCGCGCGCCGGTGACCAACTGAGTCGACTCAGTGTCCGGGCCATCTCAGCGCTTGCGGTGCCGCGTACCCAAGCTTCGCAGCGCCAGCGTCGCCATCAGCAACGACACCAGGATCGCGAACGTCACCACCCCGAACCCGATCGGCGTGAGCCCCTGCGCGGCGTGCTCGCCAGTCTCAGCCGCGAAAGCAAGCACGGAACTGCTCATCGGCGTCGTCCTCTCCTGTCCATCATGGTCCAACGGCCCGGAGCCCGGTCGAGACCGCCTCCTGGGCACTGCACCCCCTTAGTGTCGCATGTCCTGGCGACCGATCGCCCGTGGGCGCGCGCACACCGCCGATCAGCCCTGGCCGGTGCCGCCGACGTGGTCGAGGATCGCGGTGCGCACCCGGGCGCCGATCTGGGTGGCACCGGCCGGGGTGGGGTGCACCCCGTCCACGCTCATCCCCGGCGCGAAGCTGCCCCCGGTGCGCACGGCAGCAGCCGGATCGACCCACGCCCAGCCGTGCTCCTGGGCCGTCCGCTGCAGGAACTCGTTGAAGGTGGGCACCAGCTCCGGGCGCGCGTCCAGCGGCGGGACCCCGCACAGCAGCACCTGCTCGGCCCCGACAGCCGCGGTGATCTGTTCCAGGTTGACGGCCACCTGGGCCGTGGGTGTGCCGGCGGCGAGATCATTGGTGCCGGCCATGATCACCAGCACGTCCGCCGGCACCGGTGCGGCTGCTGCCGCCATCTCCGCGGTGGTCGCACCCCAGCGCGCCCAACCGCCGGCCAGCTCGATCGGGTCGCCGACGGCGTAGCGCACCCAGGAGTCCTCGCTCACCTGGCCCGGGGCGAACGTCCCGTCCGAACCCACCGTGATCGAGTCCCCCACCACGGCGATGGTCACCGCCCCGGCCGCGCTGCCGCCGGAGTCGTCACCGGTGCCGGAGGCCGGGCCGGACGGGTCGGCCCCGGTCGGTCCGTGGGGTGCGGTGCAGGCGGTGAGCACCAGCAGCAGGCCCAGCAGCAGGGCCAGGCTGGTCCTGACACCGCGGCCGCCGCGCGCGGGTGCCATCGGCTCCTCCTCCCTCCCGGGACGCCCGTGGTGACGGGCAGGGGGCGGTTGTCATGCACCTCACAGCCTCGCAGCCGCTGGCGGGCCGCGCACAGCGACCAGGGCGGGCAGGATGAGGTCATGACCGAACACGAACCACGTGACGAGCTCGCCCGGTCCGACCCCCACTACGGCCAGCCTCGCCAGGATCCGACGTTGCCGAGCGTGCACCCGGACTGGGATCCACGGGGGACGCAGGTTCAGGTGGACCCGCGCCGGGCGTATGACCAGATGCGCCGCAGCTGCCCGGTGGCGATGGGCTCCTCGGGTGCGTGGACGTTCTTCACCCACGCGGACGTGCAGGCGGCGGCCCTCGCCGACGACACCTTCTCCAGTGCGGTCTCCGCCCACCTGCAGGTGCCGAACGGGATGGACGGGGAGGAGCACACCCGGTTCCGCAGGCTGATCGACTCTTACCTCAGCCATGACCGGATGGTGGCCCTGGCACCCACGATCACCACCGTGGCGACCCGGATCGCCGCGGGACTGCAGGTGCCCGGGCCGGTGAACGCCGTCGAGCTGGGATCGACCTTCGCCGTGCGCGCACAGAGCGCGTGGCTGGGCTGGCCGGCCGAGCTGGAGGCCGAGCTGGTCTCCTGGGTGGCGGAGAACCACGCCGCCTCCCGCGCGCTGGACCGGGAGCGGATGGCCGCCGTGGCGCAGTGGTTCGACCGGATCATCACCTCGGTGATCAGCACCCGCCGGGAGCTCGGCGCGGACGCCCCCGCGGACGTCACCACCGAGCTGATCCGGGACCGGAGCCTGGGCCGGGAGCTCACCGACGCCGAGATCACCTCGATCCTGCGGAACTGGACGGGAGGTGACCTGGGGTCGATGGCGCTGTGCACCGGGGTGCTGCTGACCTACCTGGCCGACCACCGCGACCTGCAGCTGCGGGTGCGCGCCGGGGTGAGCGACCGGGAGCTGGACGCGATCATCGACGAGGTGCTGCGGATCGACTCACCGTTCACCGCGAACCGGCGGGTGACGGTGAAGCACACGGTGATCGGTGGTCGGCCGATCGGCCCCGGGGAGCGGGTGTTCCTGAACTGGACCGCCGCCAACCGGGACCCGGACGCCTTCGGTGACCCCGACGAGCTCGACCCGGAGGGCAACGCCGCGCGGAACCTGGTCTACGGCATCGGCCGGCACGTGTGCCCGGGCCGGGAGCTGGCCACGATGGAGCTGCGCTCGCTGCTGCGCGCGGTGCTGGCGGTCACCGAGGCGGTCCTGCCGGACACCACCCGCACCCGGCGGCGAGGACGTCCACCGGTGGGTGGGTACGAGTCGGCGCCGCTGCTGCTGCGCTGACCGGCGAGCCTGCGGTCACCGGCGCGCCGGCGGGGCGGCGGGCCGGCGGGGCGGCGGGGCGCCGCCGGTCACATCTCGCAGTCGCAGAGCACGCTGAACTCCACCACCTGCTCACCCTCGTCGGGGTGGGCCCAGGCCTCGGCCTCGGCGCGGGTGGCGAAGGTGCGCGGGGCGAGCCGACCGTTGGGCAGCAGCACGCCGATCTCGAGCTGCTCGCGCGGGTCGTCGGTGATCGGTGCTGACATCCGATGACCTCCTGTTCCGTCTCCGTCCAGGATCCCACGCGGCCCGCGTCGACGCCACCCCCACGGCGGGTCGTCAGGTCAGGCGTGCGCTATGGCGCACTCCTGGCATGACGACCCGGTCGTGGTCAGGGGCGGACGTGCCCCTCGCCCTGCACGATCCAGGTGGTGGTGGTCAGCTCGGCCAGCCCCATCGGGCCGCGGGCATGCAGCTTCTGGGTGGAGATGCCCAGCTCGGCGCCGAGGCCGAGCTGGCCACCGTCGGTGAACCGGGTGGAGGCGTTCACCATCAGTGCCGCCGAGTCCAGCTCGGAGGTGAACCGTTGCACAGAGCGGGTGTCGGTGGTGCAGATCGCCTCGGTGTGCCCAGAGGACCAGGTGCGGATGTGCTCCAGCGCGGCGTCCAGGTCGGGCACCACCCGCACCGCGAGGTCCAGGCTGAGGTACTCGGTGGCCCAGTCCTCCTCGGTGGCCGGGGTGAAGGTTGCCTCGGCCGGCAGGTGGGCGGCGGTGGCCTCGTCGCCGTGGATGTGCACCCCAGCGGCGGTCAGCGCCGCCAGCGCCGACGGCAGGAACTCCTCGGCCACGCCGGCGTGCACCAGCAGGGTCTCGATGGTGTTGCACACGCCCACCCGTTGGGTCTTGGCGTTGAGGAGGATCGGCAGCGCCTGGGCCAGGTCCGCGCCGGCGTCCACGAACAGGTGGCAGTTGCCCACCCCGGTCTCGATCACCGGCACCACGGACTCGCGCACCACGGTCTGGATCAGCCCGGTGCCGCCCCGCGGGACGAGCACGTCCACCAGGCCCCGGGCGCGCATCAGTGCACGCGCCCCGGCCCGGCCGTAGGCGTCCACGGTGGCCACGGCGTCCGCGGGCAGGCCAGCAGCCTCGAGCGCCTCCCGGAGCACCCGCACGATCACCGCGTTGGACTCCTCGGCGGCGGACCCGCCGCGCAGCAGCACGGCGTTCCCGCTCTTCAGCGCCAGCCCGGCAGCGTCCACGGTCACGTTCGGGCGGGCCTCGTAGATCATCCCGACCACACCCATCGGCACCCGGGTCTGGCGCACGGTCAGGCCGTTCGGCAGCGTCTGCCCGCGGACCACCTCCCCGACCGGGTCCGGCAGCGCGGCAAGCTCCCGGACGGCGCCGGCGATCGCGGCGATCCGGTCGGCGTCCAGGCGGAGCCGGTCCACCAGGCCGGGGCTCATCCCGGCGGCGGACTCGCGCTGCACGTCGATCGCGTTCGCCGCGGTGATCTCCGCTGCGGAGGCCACCAGGGCGTCGGCGATCCGGTGCAGGGCGGCGTCCTTGGTGGCGGTGGTGGCCGCGCGCAGGGCCTGGGCGGCGGTGCGGGCCCGCACCGCCAGCTCGGTCACGCCCGCCTGGGCGTCCGCGTCCTCGGAACCGGCGACGGCGCTCTGCTGGTCGGTCTGCACGCTCATGCTCCCAGGATAGGCTGCCGCGGCCGGCTCCGGCCGGGCCGTCTCACCATCGACCGGGCGCCGGGTTCAGGCCCGCACGCGCGCAGCCGCCCGGGCGCGGGTGGCGGTGGTGCGGGGACCGGCCTGCCGGTCCACCTTCGCCCGTCGCGGCCGGCGCAGGCCCCGCGCCTCCAGCGCGGGCAGGACCTCCTGCACCAGGGCCACCACATCGGTGGGCACCGAGGCCGGGATCACCGTGAATCCGTCGGCCGCGCCGCGGTGCACCCAGGAGCCCCAGAGGTCCGCCAGGTCGGTCGCGGTACCGAGGGAGCGCAACCGCACGGCGCGCGGCTGGGTCTCCAGGGAGGTGAGCAGGTCCCACCGGGCGCGCGCGCTGGGCTGGTCGGCGGAGATGACCGCCTGCACGTCCACCAGCACCTGCACGTCGTCGGGGTCGCGGCCCCAGTCCGCGGCGGCCTGCCGGATCGCGGCCCGGGCGGCGTGCGCCTCCTCGAAGGTGGCCACGGACAGCCGGGCGACGTCCGCCCGGGCGGCCGCCAGCTCGCCGTCGACGGCGGTGCGCACCGGGACCACGACCTGCGGGCGGGCTGCCGCCTGGCCCCAGGTGCGGATCACGGCGTCCACGGCGCTCGGGGCGACGTCGGCGTTGGTCTCCAGCTGCCAGCCGGCGCGGCCGGCGCTGGCGCGGTGCACGCTGGCCAGCGCCCCGGCCACGTGGGCGGGGCGGGTACGGCCGAGCGGCACGGTGGTGACCAGGGTCGCGGTGGTGGTGTGCCGGGACAGCCGGGAGGCGGCCACCGCCCCGTCCAGCCAGTCGTCGCGGCGGCGCTGGCCGGCGGCGTGGAAGGTCTCGTCGAGGGTGATCAGGTCCACCCCGCCCTTGTCGGCCAGGGAAGCCAGACCGGCCAGGCGGCCCATGATGAACGACTCGGCGTCCGGGTCGGCGCCGCGGCGCCACTCCCGCGGGGCACCGGCCCCGGAGAGGTCGAGGGCGACCAGCGAGGTGCTCAGACCGGCGCGGGCGCCGGTGGCGGGAGCCGGGGTGGTGGCGGGACCGGCGGCAGCGCCGGTGGTGGTGTCAACGGTGTGTGAACGCGTGAAGGCCATGGGAGTTCCTTGCAGGTGAGGAGCGGAAGGTCCCGGATGCGCCCCGGCACGCCGACGGTGTCACTCCGTCGGCACTGTGCCGCGCGCGAACCAGGGGTGATGCCGAGGGGCGGGCCGCCCGAGGCATCGGATGAGGTTCGGCTCAGGCCGACATGGAACAACAGCACATGACGCAGGTGGCGGTGCTCGTGACGGGCACGTTCTGCCGAACCTGGTTCATGGCTGCTGTGGTGTCCTTCTTCTCGTCACCGCGGTCGCGGTGCTGCGCTTGCCCCGTCCGGTACGAACGAGGCCAGGTCGTCACCCGGGGCACCCCACCGCACCTGGAGGGTTGCCGGTCAGCCGGCCGGGGCCACATGACTGACGCTCAAGACCTACAGGTGCACAGTAGAGAGACGATGCATGACGTGTCAACCAACCGGCGGCGCCCAGTCCGGAACGTGAGATCGTCCCGTCCGGGAACAGCCCGGCGGCTGTGGCGGTTACCGTGGACGAGGTGAGCACAGTGAGCGAGACCGATCTGGCGGAACACCGCGCCGAACTCCCGGCCGAGCACGCCGACGGGGTGGACAGCACCCAGTTCAAGCAGCTGTTCCGGCAGCACCCGGCCGGTGTGGCCGTGATCACGTTCGCCGGCCGCGGGGCGCCGGCAGGGTTCACCGCCACCTCGGTGATCTCGGTCTCGGCCGCTCCCCCGATGCTCGCCTTCGCGATCGCCGGCTCCTCCTCCACCTGGCGCGAGCTGCGACAGGCCGAGACGGTGCTGGTGAACTTCCTGGACGCACCCTCGGCGCACCTGTCGGTCCAGTTCGCCCGGCGTGGTACCGACCGGTTCGCCGGCGTCGAGCACCGGGAGCTGCCCACCGGGGAACCGCTGCTCACCGACGCGGCGGCATGGGTGCGGGCCCGGGTGGTGCAGCACGTGCCGACCGGGGAGAGCCACCTGGTCACCCTGCACGCCCTGGCCGCGCAGATCGCCCGCACCGCCTCACCGCTGGTGTACCACGACCGCACCTACCACGGCCTCGGCGAGCAGTCCCGGCTCTGACCCGGCCTCAGCACCAGTCCGGCAGGTACTCCCGGGTGGCCTGGTCCACGGCCATCGTGTA
>CAZMDO010000114.1:0-2850 GCA_964564445.1 uncultured Ruaniaceae bacterium
CACCGCACCCGACTACCTGCGCATCCAGGGCCGGTGGCAGACCCACGACCTGTTCCAGCTGATCAACCACGCGGCCCGATGAGGTGGATCCGCCTCAGGGGCGGAGCCGGGTGGCGGCCAACAGGTGCTGCACGGCAGCCGGGTCCCCCGTGATCTCCAACCCGGAGGCCTCCTCTGCTGAGCCGGCGCCCAGCACGATGGCCTTGAGCACCCGCGTGGTCGCGCTCAGGGTCGCGGCCGTGGGCGCTGGATCGTGGCCTCTGACCAGTGTGGTGCCGGCCGCGCTCAGCTGGCTGTAGTAGGTGACTGGCGCCTCGGGTGGGTCATGGCGGGAGTCGGTCAGGCGCAGCGCGACGGTGACCGGCTCGACCAGCTCCGGGCACGGCCGGGCGTGCGCACGCATCGTCAGCACCAGGGTGTCCGGGCTCATGTCCGCCTCCCACGGCAGCCTCGGCGAACCTATCGCCCACGCGGCCAGCGCGGCGTTCACGTCCTCGAGGCGGTATCCCCAGTCGGTGAGCTCGTAGGAGGCCGCCGCCGAGCCGTGCGCTGGACGGCGGAGGGCGAGCCCCTGCGTCACCAGGTCGTGCACGCGCCTGGTCAGGACGGTAGGGCTGATGCCGATGATGTCGCGCTGCAGCTCACCGAACCGCTTCGGGCCGAGGAGGAGCTCGCGCACCACGACCATCGTCCACCGGTCACCGACAAGGTCCAGCGCGTGCGCGGCCGCACACCCGTCGTTGTAGGAGCCGTAGGTGCGCCGTCGTGCCATTGACAAATCGTACTACATCATGTGTAGTGACTCACTACTAAAACAGTAGTGACGGGAGAACCGATGGATAAGCTCCGGACAGCGACGCACCGGGCACGCCGACAACGAGCCGAAATCTGGGCGGCTGTGCACGAGGAACGCCACCGCCTCGCAGGAGACCTGGAGACGATCGCCCCCGAGCGGTGGCAGGTGTCGTCGCTGTGCGCCGGATGGTCGGTGCACGACGTGCTCGCGCACCTGGTCGACTCCGCCGTGACCTCCCGGCGCTCCTTCGCCCGCCAGATGATCACCGCCAGGTTCGACTTCGACCGCGTCAACGACCACGGAGTCCACCGGCACAAGGCTGCCGACCCACAGGTCACGTTGACGAGGTTCCGTGCTGTCACGGCCAGCACCAGCACGCCTCCAGGGCCGCTCGCCACCCGCCTGGTCGAGGCCTACGTGCACGGTGAGGACATCCGCCGACCCCTGGGTATCCAGGCCAGCTACCCGCACGCCCACGTGCTCACCGCCCTGGACTATCTGGCACGTGCCAGTGCCGGGTTCGGTGGAGGACGGGACCGCGTGCGCGGGCTTCGCCTGGCCCCGGAGGAGACCGACCGGCACATCGGTGACGGTGCACTGGTGCGGGGCCCGGCGATGTCGCTGCTCCTCGCCGTGTCCGGACGCCCGGTCGGCCCGGAGGAGCTCTCCGGGCCGGGAGCGGCCGCCCTCGCTGCTCGCCTGTAGACGCACCGGCCCAGGGGGATGTGAGCCCCGCTCACCGGCGCCGCCGCACCCTCCCCCACGGCTTGACCACGGCGAGCACGGTCGCGAAGCTCAGCGCGGTCAGGGACACCGCCGGCGGGAAGAACAACCAGCCGACCTCGGCGCCGTCGTCCACTCCGGCTGCGAGCGCCTGCCCGTGCGCCGCAACCTCGCCCATCCCCGGTCGCAGCGCCACCACGATCAGCACGCACAGCACCACGGTGATGACCAGCTTGACCAGCACCCACCGGTACCGCACCAGTCCCCACCGGGTGCCCAGGCCGAGCAGCAGACCGCTGCCCAGGCAGGCCAGGCCGGCGACGAGCATCGGAACCACCACGAAGGTGCCGAGCGCGCGATAGGCGAGTCCCGCCGTCGAGCCCTGGCCGAACCAGCCGGCCAGGACGAGCACGGCGACCAGCACGTCGATGCCGATCCAGGCTCCAGAGGAGAGCACGTGCACCACCAGCACCGCCTTGCGCAGCGGCGGGCGCAGGTGCAACCGACCGCGGCGCGAGCCGTCAGCCGCGGCGGTCCGGGTAGCGGTGGCTCTCAGTCTGCCGGTCGCGGTCGGTGGGCGGGTCGCGGACCGAGTGCCGGTCGCGGTCGGTGTGCGGGTCGCGGACCTAGCGCCGGTCGCGGTCGGTGGTCCTTGGCCGGGCGGTGGACCGGGAGCGGTGGTGTTCATCCCGGCAGCCTCGCCGCTGCGGCGGCGGCCGCCATCCGCTCGGTGGCGCAGGTCGGGCTACGTCGGCGGACGTACCCAGGTGCCCGACCGGTCCGGACCACCGCGGAGGAGCGCTCACCCGTACGCATCTCGACGTACGCCAGGAGCCGCTCCTGGACGGTCTCGCCAGCGCCAGGCCGAGGGCATCGTTGAGTCGCTGGCAAGCCCGCCGGCACTCACGAAGGAGAGACCGATGATCGAGACGACCGCACCCGCCGCCCTGCTGGCCGACGGCCACTGGCACGACCTGACCGGACCGCCCTTCCCGTTCTTCCTCATCCCGCTGGTCTGGTTCCTGCTGGTCGTCGGGATCGTCACTGCGGTGTTCTGGAGTCGCCGCCGGCGTGAGCTCCGCACTGGTCCGCGGGCCGGCGAGGCCGTGCTCGCCGAACGGTTCGCGCGCGGTGAGATCGGGCCGGAGGACTACGCCGCGCGGCTGCGCGTGCTGCGGGCGAAGTGAGCCCAGCCAGCGCGCCGTGGGGTGGAGAGGGGCTACGTTGACCGAGGACCCCAGGCCGCCCGCCGAACCCCGGGAGGGGGTGCACCGCCAGTGACGCGACCCGCAGCCGCACGCGAGCCCGGAGCCCCACGCAAGCCTGGAGCC
>CAZMDO010000114.1:2950-7730 GCA_964564445.1 uncultured Ruaniaceae bacterium
GCTCCTGGCAGCTGCACGGCACCCAGCCCCATCTCAGCATCGACGTGGTGGGCCTGGTGCTGCTCGCGGCGGTGGCCACCACGGTGCGGCGCCGGTGGCCGGTGCCGGCGATGCTCGTCGCCGTCGGCGCGACGTCGCTGTACCTGGTGCTCGGCTACCCGTACGGCCCGGTGTTCGGCTTCGTGCTGCTGACCGTGTACATGGTGGCGCGGCGGCGGCCCCTCGGCCAGGCGGCCGCCTGGTCGGTGCTCGCGCTGGGGCTGCTGGCGATGCACCTGCTCACCGGCGCCGCCCTCGGCGTGGCCGGACTGGTGCCGGCGACCGCGTGGGTAGCGGTGCCGTTCTCGGTCGGGGTGGCACGGCGAGCAGTAGCCGGCGCGGCGGTACGGGACCGGGAGGCGGCCGACCAACGGTTGGTGGACGCCGAGCGGCTGCGGCTCTCCCAGGAGGTGCACGATGTGGTGGGCCACGGGCTGGCCGCGATCCAGATGCAGGCCGACATCGCGCTGCACGTGCACCAGAGCCAGCCGGAGGAGCTGCGCCGAGCGCTGCACCGGATCAGCAGCGCCAGCACCGAGGCGCTGGCGGAGCTGCGGGCCGTGCTCGCCACCGTGCACCCGGACGACTCGCGGGCACCCACGCCCGGGCTCGCCCGGATCGACGACCTGGTCCAGCGCGTCCGGCAGACCGGGGTGGACGTGACGCTGGAGATCTCCGGCACTCCGAGCCCGCTGCCCTCAGCTGCCGACGTGGCCGCCTACCGGGTGCTGCAGGAGTCGCTGACGAACGTGGTCAAGCACTCCCCGCACCCCGCCGCCCGGGTCCGCATCGAGCACCTGCGCGAGGAGGTCCAGCTCACCGTGACCAACCAGGCACTGGCCGCCGGAGAGACCGAGGGCATGGGCATCTCCGGGATGCGCCGGCGCGTGCGGGGCGTCGGTGGGGTGTTCCACGCCGGGCCCGACCGCGAGCGCGGCACCTACACGGTGCGCGCCCGCTTCCCCCGACGTCGCGAGGAGGAGCCGTGATCTCCGTGCTGCTGGTGGACGACCAGGACCTGGTCCGGATCGGGCTGCGCACGCTGGTCGAGAACGAGGCCGACCTGATCGTGGCCGGTGAGGCGGCGGACGGGATCGCCGCGGTGCAGGCGGCCCGGGAGCACCGGCCGGACGTGGCGCTGATGGACATCCGGATGCCGGGGATCGACGGCATGGAGGCCACCCGGCGGATCGTCGCCGACCCCTCCCTGGCGGAGACGAAGATCCTGGTGCTCACCACGTTCGAACGGGACGAGTACGTGTTCGAGGCGCTACGCGCCGGCGCGAGCGGGTTCCTGCTGAAGAACACCCCTCCCGCGGAGCTCGTGGCTGCGGTGCGTACGGTCGCCGACGGCGGAGCTCTCCTCTCCCCGTCCGTCACCCGCACGCTCATCCAGGAGTTCACGCAGGTGGCGCCGCGGACCCTCTCCCCGCACCCACAGCTGGGGGCGCTGACCGAGCGGGAACGGGAGGTGGTCGCCCTGGTGGCGCAGGGGCTGACGAACCAGGAGATCGCCGAACGTCTGGTGCTCAGCCCCGCCACAGCGCGCACGCACGTGAGCCGCGCGATGGTCAAGCTGGGTGCCCGCGACCGGGCGCAGCTGGTGGTGTTCGCCTACCAGTCTGGGCTGGCGTGAGGCGGATCTTCGGTCAGAGGACGACCAGGTGCTCCTTCGTCGCTCCGGGCACTGCGGACAGTGGAACACGTCCGTCGATCGTGACGAACCGGCTCTCCATCCCGCTCACCGGCGTGGCAGCGTGCCGACGCCTGCTAGATATCCAGACGCCCGCCAGACCGACCCTCGAATGATGGATGCCGAGATGCAGCTGGGGCAAGAAGGCCAGTCAGTCGCGCCCGGCGCCCTCTGCCCGGACGCTGGCACCGAACTCGATGACGTCATACACGCATACGGTCATGGGCGAGCGTGGTCACCCTGACAGCCCGTGGTGTCTGCCTCGTCTTGCCGCCTGGCCCCCATGGGTAGTGTGCTCGCGGTGAGTACCTCTCGGGAAGTCATCGACGTGGCGGTCTGGATTGCCAGCCGTGACGATTCAGTGCTCTGCGTGCGTCCGCACGGGATCAAGGTCTTCTTCCTCCCCGGCGGCCTGGTCGAATCGGGGGAGACCCCACGAGTGGCTGCCGTTCGTGAGGTGCGAGAGGAAGTGGGGCACGTGATCGTTGCCAGCGAGCTCCGCGACCTCGGCTCCGTGCAGGCTCCGGCCGTCGGTCGGCCCGGCGTCGACGTGAGGTTGCACTGCTTCGCTGGGAGCGCGACTCCCGCTGCGCTGCATGCAGAGCCCGGGGAGATCGCCGAGATCCGTTGGCTTGGTCCGCAGGAGGCGACTCTGATCGCACCGCCGGTACTCAAGGCGCTGTACCGCTTCGGAGGAGCGGCGTGGGCGAGCATCGAGCTCCGAGCTGACTGACCGCTCGTTCGCCGCCCTGGCTCTGACGAGCTGGACTGCATCTCGTCAGTCCGCCGGGACTACTGCGCCATGTCGAAGAACCGCGCGTAGTGCCCCTGGAACGCCACCACGATGGTGTCCGTGGGGCCGTTGCGGTGCTTGGCCACGATGATGTCCGCCTCGCCGGCGCGGGCGGACTCCTTCTCGTACATGTCCTCGCGGTGCAGCAGGATCACCACGTCCGCATCCTGTTCGATGCTGTTGTGCACAGCGATCCCGTTGGCGATGAAGTTGTGGCTCCCGGCCACGGTGGCGTCGTAGACCGTCTCTTCGCCGTCATACTCGAGGGCCGTGACCGTGTCCCACACGATGTCGTTGACGGCCTCTATCTCCAGCTCTTCGTCAGCGAGCATCGTTGCCACAAGACTCATCGGAGGAGCTCCCGCGGGAGCGCCTCGACCTGCGATCGCGCTCTCCACGTGAGACCAGACAGGCAACCTCACGGCGTCCGTCGACCGCCCCGCCTGTTCCGCGCGGATCCGCTGCAAGAGCGCTTCCGCGGGAGCGCTCTCGGTCCCGTCGATTCCGATCTCCTGCAGGAAGCGGCGCAGGTCGTCTGAACCCACGATGCACAACACACCAGCGGCGGTGTGCATCGTCGAGATGCCGAACCGCAGCAGAAGCCGTGCGATCCCATCACGAAGGGCAACGTCTGCCACGTGAAGTGCCATGCCGTGCCGTCCGACCCTCGCGCCGATCGACCACCACGTGCGCAGGAAAAGCGCTATCTGGCGCTTGGGCAAGTGGAAGACCTCGGTCGGCAGAACAGCGTGTTGGGTGGAGCCAGCGGCGAGGCCAGACGCGGTGTCAAGCACGTTCCGGTCGTCCCACTTCGCCTCGCGCTCCGGAGCCGGCACGTGGCGAGGCACACCAATCCGAGAACCGACCTCCAGCTCACCGAGCGGCGTCCAGCCGCCGTAGGTGAGGAACGGATGGTTCGCGGTCGCACGCACCTCCTTCCCGGACGCAAGCTTCAGCCTGTAGACAGGCTTCGTCCCGGTGCTGAACACATGCGTAAGGTGCCGGCGCACGTACTTCAGTCGGTCGTCGAGCGCCCACACCGGGACATCGCAGGATCCGCTCGCAAGCAGCTCGCCCATCGTCACCTCGGCGCCGGTGTCGGCGCGCAGCACCTTGGTATCGGCCGTCAGGCAGCCCGACTCACGCAGGTCGCTCATCTGCGGCTTCTTGTCGGTGCGGGCCTCCGAGCCACGGTTCAGCTGGGAGATCGCGATCACCGGCACCTCGAGCTCCTTGGCGAGCAGCTTGATCGCCCGGGAGAACTCCGAGACCTCCTGCTGCCGGGACTCCACCCGCTTGCCCGAGCTCATCAGCTGCAGGTAGTCGATCACCACGAGCTTCAGGTCGTGCCGCTGCTTCAGCCGCCGGCACTTGGCCCGGATCTCCATCAGCGACATGTTCGGGCTGTCGTCGATGAACAGCGGCGCCTCGGACACCCTGCCCATCGTGCGGGCCAGCCGGGTCCAGTCCTCGTCCCGCATGGTGCCCTTGCGCATGTTCTGCAGCGGCACCTGCGACTCCGCCGAGAGCATGCGCATGGAGATCTCGTTGCGGCTCATCTCCAGGGAGAAGATCACCGACGTCAGGCCATTCTTGATGGAGGCGGACCGGGCGATGTCCAGTCCCAGCGTGCTCTTGCCCACGGCCGGCCGGGCCGCCACCACGATCATCTGCCCCGGGTGCAACCCGTTGGTGAGCATGTCCAGGTCGGTGAACCCGGTGGGCACGCCGACCATGCCCTCGCCCCGGTGCGAGGCGGCGTCGATCTCCTCCATGGTGGAGTTGATGACATCCTTGAGCGGTACGTAGTCCTCGGCGGTGCGCCGCTCGGTGACCGCGTACACCTCCGCCTGGGCGGTGTTCACCAGGTCGTCCACGTCACCGCCGTCGGTGGCATACCCCAGCTGCACGATCCGGGTGCCGGCGTCCACCAGGCGGCGCAGCACCGCCCGCTCGCGCACGATCCGCGCGTAGTAGCCGGCGTTGGCCGCCGTCGGCACCGAGGACAGCAGCGTGTGCAGGTACGGCGCCCCACCGATCCGGGCCAGCTCGCCGCGCTTGGTCAGCTCGGCGGCCACCGTCACCGCATCCGCCGGCTCCCCGCGGCCGTACAGGTCCAGGATGGCGTCGTAGATCGCCTCGTGCGCCGGCCGGTAGAAGTCGTTCCCGCGGAGCACCTCGACCACGTCGGCGATGGCGTCCTTGGACATCAGCATGCCGCCGATCACGCTCTGCTCGGCAGCGACGTCCTGCGG
>CAZMDO010000115.1:0-7683 GCA_964564445.1 uncultured Ruaniaceae bacterium
TCCTGGCTCCCGGAGCGGACGGGATGCACGGGGTCCGGTTGGCCAACGCCATCCATCTCTCCGCCTGGCTCGGCACGGAGGTCCCGATCGACTTCGACGAGGACCTCTACCTGACCGAGCTGAACAAGCGCATCCGGGACGAGGGGAAGTTCCCGGAGCGGAGCTGATCCGTCCCTGGCGGGTGGGGGCGCCGCCCGTCTGCCCCTGGCGCGTGGCGGCGCCGCCATCCTCCCTGGGGCGTGGTGACGCCGCGGGCTCGTGTGCCCCGGTGCGAGGGACCATGCGTGTCGCCCTTGCGGTGGTTACTCGGTAAGCCGTAGGTTACTCAGTAACCGATTGCGAGGAGGGCATCGTGTCCGTCAGACAAGGCCTGCTGGCGTTGCTCAGCGAGGAACCGATGGGCGTGGCTCGGCTGCGCAAGGAGTTCGAGGCCCGCACCGGCGGCACCTGGCCGCTGAACATCGGCCAGGTCTACACCACCGTGCAGCGCCTGGAGCGGGACGGCCTCGTGGCGCTGGCCGAGACCGGGGCTGCTCCGAGCGGCGACACCCGCGGCGACATCGACCTGTTCGCGCTCACTGACGCCGGCAGGGAGGCCGCCGAGGGCTGGTGGCGCACCCCCGTGCGCCGCGGGGCCCCGGAGCGGGACGAGCTGGTGATCAAGGTGGCGCTGGCGGTCACCGCACCCGGGGTGAGCGTGCGGGAGGTGGTGCAGGGCCAGCGCACCGAGACGATGCGGGCGTTGCGCGACCTCACCCGGCTCGCCGCGCGGATCGACCCGGCCAGTCCGGCGGACCTGTCCTTCTCCCTGGTGCTGGACAACCACATCTTCACCGCCGAGGCGGAGCTGCGCTGGCTGGACCACATCGAGTCGAGAGCAGAGCGCGCGGCGAGCGAGGTGGAACGTTCTGGCGCTCCCGCGGGAGCGCCCGTGGTCCCCGCGGAGCCACCGGCCCCGGTTGCCAAGCCTGCGGCCAGGAGCCGGCGATGACCGCCCGGGCGGCAGCCGCGCCGAGCACACCCACCCCGACCGGCCCGGTGATCCTCAGCCTGGAAGGACTCACCCGCGTGCACGGTGAGGGTGCGCAGCAGGTGCGCGCACTGGACGGTGTGGACCTGACCGTGCGGATGGGCGAGCTGGTGGCGGTGATGGGCCCCTCCGGATCGGGTAAGTCCACCCTGCTGAACCTGGCCGGCGGTCTGGACACCCCCACCGACGGCACCGTGCGTCTGGCCAAGGACGTGCTCTCTGAGCTGAACGCCGCCGGCCGGGCCGCGCTGCGCCGTCGCCGGATCGGGTACGTGTTCCAGGACTTCAACCTCATCCCGGCGCTGACCGCGGCAGAGAACGTGGCGCTGCCGCGCGAGCTGGACGGGCTGCGCACCCGCCGGGCCCGGCGCGAGGCGCTGGCCGCCCTGGCCGACGTGGGGATGAAAGACCTGGCCGACAGGTTCCCGGACGAGCTGTCCGGCGGTCAGCAGCAGCGGGTGGCGATCGCCCGGGCCCTGGTCGGGCCGCGCCGGCTGCTGCTCGCCGACGAGCCGACCGGGGCGCTCGACTCGGTGACCGGTGAGGCGGTGATGCGGGTGCTGCGCGCCCGGGTGGACGCCGGCGCCGCTGGCCTGCTGGTCACCCATGAGCCGCGGTTCGCCGCCTGGGCCGACCGCACCGTGTTCCTCCGTGACGGTCTGGTGGTGGACGCCACCGAGCCGGACCATCCTGAGGACCTGCTCTCCGCGACCGGGCCGGGGCGCCGGGACGGCCGATGAGCCGCTGGCTGGCCAGGTGGCGCGCAGCGCTGCGGATCGCCCGCCGGGACGCCTGGCGGAACAAAGGCCGCACCGCGCTGGTGGTGCTGCTGATGATGCTGCCGGTCGCGGCGGGGACGTTCGTGGTCGGCGTGGTGCGCATGTCGCAGGCCACGCCGGAGACCGAGATGGCGTGGGCCTTGGGTGACACGGCGCAGGCGCGCCTGTCTGTGGCCTGTGGCGAACGGATGGAGATCGAGCAGAACGCGGCTGGGTCGAGCGCCTCGTGCGGCCCGGGATCACCCCTTGGTCCGCTGACCGATGCCGAGCTGGCATCAGCCCTTCCTGCTGGCACCACCGTGACCGCCGGGCAGCAGGCCGCCACCTCCCTGCGCACCGAGGATCGGCTGGTCGACCATGCACAGGTGATCGCCGTGGATGCGGCTGCCGTCCCAGGGTTGCTCGGCCAGGTCACCGGGGAGGCTGTGCCGAGCGCCGGCCAGGCTGTGCTGAGCCCTGTGGCGGCCAACAAGCTGGATGTCGGCGTCGGTGGCGAGCTCGAGCTGCGGTGGGGTGAGGATTACCTTCCGGTCGAGGTGGTCGGTATCGGGGACAGCAGCACCAGGACGGCGGCAGTGCTGGGCCCAGGAACTCTGCCGGCCATGACCGAGGGAACCAGCACGGTGCCCGTCTGGTTCGTAACCAGTACCGACCCGGTCACCTGGCAGGACGTGCAGGCGCTGAACCAGGTCGGGCTCATCGTCAAGAGCCGCGCGGTGATCCTGGACCCGCCGCCCGCCGCGGAGGTCTATGGCGGTGCGTTCAGCACGCCTGGCCCGGACGCCAGGATGCTCGGCTACATCCTCGCGGTCGGTGGCCTCGGCCTGCTTGAGGTGGTGCTGCTGGTCGGACCGGCCTTCGCCGTCGGCGCCCGGCGCAGCGCTCGCTCGCTCGCGCTGGTCGCCGCCGCCGGTGGGCAGCCGCGCGACCTCCGCCGGATCGTGCTCGCCGGCGGCGTCGTCGCCGGACTGGTCGCCGCCATCGTGGGAGCAGCTCTCGGTGGTGCTGCGAGCGTGTTGCTCTACCTGCTGCTCCAGGGCTCCGAAACCGCGTTCCCAAACCTGGTGTTCCCGTTCGGCAGCTGGGCGCCGATCGCCCTCGTGGCGGTCTTCCTCGGGATCGCAGCCGCATGGTTCCCCGCCCGGACCGCATCCCGTGCAGACGTGGTCGACTCCTTGGCCGGCCGGCGTGGTCACGTTCCGCACCGGCGCATCGTCTCCTGGGTGGGGGTCGGTGTGGCGGCGCTCGGGCTTGCGCTCGGTGTGCTGGCGGCGGTCAGCGGGCAGCCGATCCTGCTCGCCGTCGGTGCCGTCGGTGTCGAGATCGGCATCGTCATGTCCGCCGGTGGACTGCTCTCCCTGGTCGGTACGCTCGCCCCGAGGCTCGGTGTCGCCGGTCGGTTCGCTCTGCGGGACGCAGTGAGACATCGCAGCCGGACCACCCCGGCTGTTGCTGCCGTGGTCGCCGCGGTGGCAGCCATGACCGCGGGCGCCATCTTCGTCGTCAGTGAGGACAATGCCTGGCGAGGGATGTGGCAGCCCGTCGCGGCAGACGGGACCGGCCTGCTGAGCCTGGAAGATTTCAGTCTCTCCGCTGATGAGATCCAGGATCAGCTGGACCAGTCGCTCGAGATCGTCACCGAGGAGCTTCCCGAGGCACAGGTGGCTGAGGTCCGTGAGCTGACCGAGGTCCGCGGCAGTGGTTTCAGCCTGCCGTTCGCGTTGCCGGACCCGGCCACCGTGTGCCCGGACCCGGAGGCGTACTCCGCGGATGCGGACGATCCGCGGTGTCGAGCCGTGACGAGCGCCAGTGCCGGGTTCTCCTGGGCATTCCGGCTGGTCGACGACGGGACGTTCGTGCGCACCCTGGGCCTCGACGGTGCGGCGGAGGCAGGAGCTGCTCTCGCCCGCGGTGCAGCCCTGATCAACGATCCAGACCTCGTCTGGCCGGACGGCAACGTCCACCTCGGCACCGTCGATGACGACGGCCGCTCGGAGGAACAGCTGGTGCTTCCGGCGCATCTCGTCACCTGGGTGTCGAACCAGTACCACCTGGTGCTCCCCCTCGGGGCAGTCGACCAGATCCCCGCAGCTGGCGGCGACGGCTCCGCCCTCGACCGCGGGCTGATCGAGACCCGGGCCGTGGGGGCCACGATCACCGGAGCCACGCTCGAGCCGGCAGACGTCGACCGCCTGAACAGGCTGCTCAGCGACGTCGGGCCGAACGTCCATCTCTCCGTGGAGGGACGGATGAACCAGCGGGACTCCGCCACCACGACACTGATCCTGCTCGGCATCGCCGCTTTCGTGGCTCTCGCTGCAACGGGTCTGAGCGTCGGTCTGGCGCTCGCCGACTCCCGTGCAGACCTGGCGACGCTGGCCGCCGTAGGCGCCAGCCCGCGCATCCGCCGTCGGGTGACGGCCGCCCAGGCCGGGGTCGTGGCCGTGATCGGCACGGTCACCGGTGTGGGCACCGGCATCGCGCTCGGCTACGTGCTGGGCTGGTGGTCGGCGGCCAACTTCGGCTTTGCGCCGGTGTGGCGCACGATCGTGCCATGGCCGATCCTCGCCCTCGCGCTCGTGGGTATCCCGGCGTTGGCGATGGGCGCCACCTGGCTGCTCACCCGCTCCCGCCTGCCCGTCGGCCGCCGCGTGGCGAGCTGAGGCGCAGGCACACAGACCTCGCGTGCCGCCGGGGAGGAGGGCCCCGGCGGCACGCGACGGACCCGCTCAGGTGGCCTACCTCCCATTCCCGCGTGACGATCGGGGGGTGAGCACGCGACGAAGGGAAGGGCCATGACCGAGCGAGCAGACGTCGTCGTGATCGGGATGGGACCGGGCGGGGAGCACCTTGCCGGGGAGCTGGCCGCCGACGGGCTGGACGTGGTCGGGATCGAGGCGAACCTGGTCGGCGGTGAGTGTCCGTACTTCGGCTGTGTGCCGACGAAGATGATGATCCGGGCCGCCGATGCGCTCGCCGAGGCCCGGCGGGTGGACGAGGTTGCCGGGCGCGCCGAGGTGCACCCGGACTTCACCCCGGTGGCCACGCGCATCCGCGACGAGGCCACCACCGACTGGGACGATGCCATCGCCGCCGACCGGTTCGTCAGCCAGGGCGGGCGCCTGGTCCGTGGCCATGGCCGCCTCCTCGCCCCACGGACGGTGCAGGTAGGTGACGAACAGATCCACGCACGCCGCGCCGTCGTGCTGAACACCGGCACCGCACCTGCGATCCCGCCGATCCCCGGCCTGGCGGACGTGCCCTACTGGACCAACCGGGACGCCGTGCGCGCCACCACCGCCCCGGAGTCGATGATCGTGCTCGGCGGCGGGCCGATCGGGGCCGAGCTCGCGCAGGCGTTCGCCCGGTTCGGCACCCGCGTCATGGTGGTGGAGATGGCCGAGCGGCTGCTGCCGGGGGAGGAACCGGCCGCGAGCGAGGTGCTCACCGAGGTGTTCGCTGCCGAGGGCATCGAGGTGCTCACCGGTGACGGCGCAGCCTCCGTGCGTAGCGACGGCCAGGGGATCACCGTGGTGGTGGGGGAGCGCGAGCTGCGTGCCGAGCGGCTGCTCGTGGCCACCGGCCGGGACCTCGGGCTGGACCGGCTCGGGCTGGACGCCCTCGGGGTGGACACCTCCGGCCGCGCCGTGGCGGTGGACGAGTTCTGCCGGGTGCTCGGCGGTGACGGCACCGCCCTGGAGGCGCTGTACGCGATCGGCGACATGACCGGCAAGGGCGCCTTCACGCACATGTCGATGTACCAGGCCGAGGTGGCGCTGGCACACCTGCGCGGGGAGGAAGCCGACGAGGCCGAGTACCACGCGGTGCCGCGGGTGACGTTCACCGACCCGGAGATCGGCGCGGTCGGGCTCACCGAGGCGCAGGCGCGCGAGCGAGGCATCCCGGTGCGCGCCACCAGCGTGCCGGTCGCGCAGTCGGCTCGCGGCTGGATCCACGGCGCCGGCAACGACGGTGTGGTCAGCCTGCTCGCGCACGCCGAGTCCGGGATGCTGCTCGGGGCGACGTCGGCCGGTCCGCGCGGGGGAGAGGTGCTCGGGCTGCTCACCGTGGCCGTGGCGCAGCGGCTCAGTGTGCATGCCCTGAGCAGGATGATCTACGCCTACCCCACGTTCCACCGGGCGGTGCTGGACGCCGCCCAGCAGTGGCTCGCCGAGGGATGACTGGTGCCGTGCTCTCCGGCCGGCGTGCGGCCTACACTGGCGACCATGGTGCGCCCCGGAAGTTGCCTTGCTCGTCGTCAGGTCCTGGCCGCCACCGGTGCCGGGGCGGGGCTGCTCGCCCTCGCCGCGTGCAGCGAGGACGGCAGCTCGGTGGACTCCCCGCAGCCCGGGGTGGTGCTGCTGAGCCTGGACGAGCTGCAGGTGGGGCAGGCGAGCGTGGTCACCACCAGTGACGGCGTGGAGGTCGCCGTGGTCCGCGAGGGCGAGCAGGAGGTGCGTGCGTTCAGCGCCATCTGCACCCACCAGGGCTGCACGGTGCGTGCGGAGGCGGAGGACCTGCACTGCCCGTGCCACGGCTCGAAGTTCGCGCTCACCGACGGGTCGGTGATCAGCGGACCGGCGGAGGAGCCGTTGCCCGAGTTCCCGGTGGAGATCAAGGACGGGAACGTCGTCACCCGCTGAACGCGCCGCTGGGCGCCCGGTACCTACTCCGGCTCAGGGGCGTTCGCCTCGAGGAACTCGTAGACCTCGGTGTCGTCCACGCCGGGGAAGCGGCCCGAGGGCAGCGGCCCGAGGATCTGTGCGTGCGAGACAGCGCTCGGCCAGGACGCCTGCTGCCAACGCTCGCTCAGCGTCTCCTCCGGCAGCCGGCAGCAGCTCTCCTCCGGGCAGGTGGAGGAGGCCCGCCGCGTGGTCTCCCGGCCGCGGAAGAACTTCGCGTGCGCGAACGGCACGCCGAGGGTGATGGAGAACTCGCCGGAGTCGGTCGCTCCGGTCTGCGTGGAGCACCAGAAGGTGCCCTTCGGGGTATCGGTGTACTGGTGGAACTCGGTGGTGCGGGTGCGGCGGGCGAACGCGGCCCGCGCCGCCCAGTGCCGGCACACCGGCTGGCCCTCAATCGCCCCGGTGACGTCCGCGGTGAACGTGACACCGTCGTTCTCGTACCCCTTGAACAGGGCACCGTCCTCGTTCACGCGCAGGTAGTGCACCGGCAGGTCCAGGTGCGAGGTGGCCAGGTTGGTGAACCGGACCGCGGCGAAATCGTGGGTCACGCCGAACGCGTCCCGGAAGTCCTCGATGGCCAGGTCCTTCGCCCGCTGCCGGGGCTGGAGGAAGTCGAGTGCGGCGCTGCGCGGGATCAGGCAGGTGGCGGCGAAGTAGGCGATCTCCAGCCGCTGGTGCAGGAAGTCGCCGTAGCTGGCCGGCTGGGTGTGCCCGAGCAGGCGGTGCCCGATCGCCTGCAGGGCCAGGGAGCGTAGCCCGTGACCGCCGGGGATCGACGCAGGCGGCAGGTAGATCCGCCCGTTCTCCAGGTCGGTGACCGTGCGGGTGGAGTGCGGCAGGTCGGGCACGTGGATGATCTCGAAGCCGAGCGACCGGGCCAGCGTGGAGACAGTGGAGTGGGTGAGCGCCCCCGAGGTGTATCCGGCCTTGCGGATCACGTCCTCGCCGAGCTCCTCGATGTCCGGCAGGTAGTTGTTCGCCGCCTGCATCGCCAGGCGCATCTTCGTGTTCGCCCGGCGGGCCTCCTCCGGGGTGGCGATCGCCTCCGCGGCCCGGCGCGCGAGCTCGCGGTGGAGCGCCACCAACGACTCCAGCACCGGGAGGGGCAGCGACCTGGTGGGCCGCACTGCGGGGGCGCCGAGCGCGGCGAACAGCGGCGAGGACTGGGCGCGGTGCAGCTCGATCTCCA
>CAZMDO010000116.1:0-7640 GCA_964564445.1 uncultured Ruaniaceae bacterium
CGCGCACCGCACCCTGGCGCACTACGCCGGCCGGCTCGCCGCCGGGGACGGGCCCGCGCTGATGGTCCGCCCCCGCGGGCTGCACCTGGCCGAGCACCGGCTGCGCGTCGACGGGGTACCGGTCGCGGCTGCCCTGGTGGACCTCGGCCTGTTCTGGCAGCACTGCGCCGCCCGGCTGGTGCGCGGTGGGCACGGACCCTACCTGTACCTGCCGAAGGTGTCCTCGGCGGAGGAGGCGTACTGGTGGCACGCGGTGATCGGGCACCTGGAGCGGGTCGGCGGGCTGCCGCACGGCACGGCACGGGCCACGGTGCTGATCGAGACCCTGCCCGGTCTGCTCGAGGCCGAGCAGATCCTGCACGCGCTCGGCGAGCACGCCGACGCCCTCACCTTCGGCCGCTGGGACTACCTGTTCTCCGTGCTGACCACGCTGCCGGCGGCGGGTCGGGCGCTGCCGGACCGGGACCGGATCACCCTGACCACCCCGTTCCTGCGCCGGGCCACCACCCGGCTCATCGAGATCGCCGCCCGCCGCGGCGCCCGTGCGATCGGTGCCCTGGCAGCGGTCGTGCCGCCCCCGCCCGGGCCCGAGCGGGACCGGGTCGAAGCGCGGGTGCGGGCGGAGAAGGAGCGCGAGCGTGCCGAGGGGTTCTCCGGGGCGTGGGTCGCCCACCCGGCGCTGGTCCCCCTGGTGCGGGAGGTGTTCGACGGCGCAGCCCGGGTGGATCAGGTCGCGCATCCGGCTGAGGTTCCGGGCCGGGCGGACCCGGCCGAGCGGTCAGGCCGGGCGCACCCGGAGCCGTGCGGCGCGGGCGACCTGCTCGCCTTCGACGAGGCCGGTGCGGGCGCCTCGCTCGCCGGGCTGCGCGCCAACCTCGCCGGGTCGCTGCAGTACCTGACCAGCTGGCTCGGCGGCGTGGGCGCCGTGGCGGTCGGCGGCCTGGTGGAGGACGCCTCGATGGTGGAGATCTCCCGCACCCAGGTGTGGTGCTGGATCCGGGACCGCCTGGTGCTGGACGAGGGCTTCGAGGTCACCCCCACGCTGGTGGAACGCATCGCCCGTACCGAGGCGGACCGGCTGCGCGGGCTCGGCGGCCCGCTCGCCGCGCACGTGGACGAAGCGCTCGACCTGCTCCTCCAGGCTGCCGCCGGTGAGCCGTTCCTGGACCATGTGGTGGCCCGCGGTGCTGAGCAGCACCTGCGCGGGTGACCGGCCGCCGGTCAGTGGCGCCGGCCGGCGACCCGACCGCGGTGGCCACCGAACTCCTGCCACACCCAGGCGGGCACCGCCGCGGCGATCCGGGCCAGGGCGTCCAGGTGCACCTGCAACAGCTGTGGGGTGAACGCGGTCGGTGCGTGTGAGACCAGCCACGAGCCCCGCACCCGGATCTCGGTGATGCTCGGGTCCAGCCTGCCCAGCAGCTCCATCATCTGCGGGTGGGTGAACGCCGAGCCGTACCGTGGGTCGTCGGTGTCCACCCGCCAGTGGTGGTTGAACCGTGCGGACTCGAACTGCTGGCCGGCGGCCACCCCATAGGCGTCCTCGGCGCGGTCGATGACCAGCAGGTCCGGGAGCGCCTCGGGCAGGGCGAGCGCGACCAGCTGGTCCACCTCGAGCTCGTAGCTCACCCCCTGCTCCACGTGCACGGCGATCGCCGGCGCGCCCGCGAAGGTGCCGGTGAGCACCTCGGAGAACTTCGGCCGGCGCCCCCGGTCGCCGGTGGGCGGCCGCAGGCAGGTCAGCGCGGCCCGGATCTCCGGGCGCAGGCCCTTGGCGCGCGGGTGCCACTGCCAGCCGATCTGCTGCGCCGTCTGCTTCAGCGCCCGCCGGCGCGGGTGGCGCAGCACTAGCTGGCGGACCAGCACCACGCTCGCCCAGATCGCCCCGAGCACGGCGGAGACCACGAACACCACCACCGCACCGGCGAGCACCAGGCCGATCACCGGATGGTCCAGGGCGGGTGCCTCGGCGATCCCGCTGATCACCGCGCAGGAGACGAACCCGGAGGTCGCCACGATCGCGCCGAGCGTCTTGCCGGTCCGGCGCACCCACCGGCGCGCGGGCCGGTCCCTGCGTGGCTGCCGTGCCGCATCCCCCTGGCTCACCCGGGCGAGTCTAGACAGCACGCCGCCCGGCGGCCCACGGCGGCGCGGTGGCCGAGAGCGCCCGGTACCCGAACTCCGCCCACACCCAGTCCGGGACCGCCTCGATCACCCGGTGCAGCGCGTCCAGGTGCACCTGCAGCAGGTCCGGACCGAATGCGACCGGCGCCCGGGAGACCAGCCAGGAGCCCCGCACGTACAGGCCGGAGATGCTCGGGTCGAGCCGGTTCAGCAGGTGCATCATCTGCGGGTGGGTGAAGGCGGAGGCATAGCGCTCGTCGTCGGCGTGCACCCCCCAGGCGTCGTTGAACCGCGCGGACTCGAACTGCTGGCCCGGGCCGTAGCCGTACGGGTCGTGGGCCCGGTCGGTGATGCGCAGCGTGGGCAGGCTGCCTGGCATCTGGAGGGCCACCACCTGGTCCACGTCGGGCAGCAGCCGCGAGTCGCGCTCGATGTGCACCGACACCGCCGGTCGACCGGCGAACGCCCCGTAGGCCAGCTCGGTGTAGCGCGGCTTCGTGTCCTGGTGCTCGTTCCACTTCTCCGGGTCGATCAGCAGCAGCGCGGTGCGGGTCTCGGCCGGGATCGACCGGCGGGTGGCGAACCAGCGCCACCCGATCCTGGCGGCCATCGTGGCCATCGCCTGTCGCCGCGGGCGGCGCAGCACGGCCTTGCGCACCAGGACGAACAGCCCCCACAGGAGCCGGACGGCGAGAGCGACGGCGCAGACCACCAGGCAGGTCAGGAAGAGCGGCCAGAACCGCTCCACCAGCTCAAGCTTGGTCAGCACCCCGAAGCCCACCAGGCCCAGGGAGCCGGTGACGGAGGCCAGCACGCTCAGCGTGCGCGCCGTGCGCCGGAGCCGCCGCTCGGCACCGGAGTGGCGAGGCGGCGGTGGTGCGGGGGCGGACATCGGCCTCAGGGTAGCTGGTGCGCACGCGGATGCTCACTGGTCGGCGCGGGGCAGACACAGCACCACCCTCGGCGATAGTCTCGCGTCTACTGCGCAGGGGCGAGATGGTGGTCGCGGAGGAGCTGGGATGAGCGAAGCCGTCAAACGGTCGGGCCTGCAACGTGTGCTGGACGCGGTGGAACGGGCGGGCAACAAGGTCCCGCACCCCGTGATCATCTTCCTCGCGCTGATCGCGCTGGTGATCGTGCTCTCGCACGTCTTCTACCTCACCGGCGCCTCGGTGAGCTTCGAGCAGGCGGCCGTCTCGGAGCAGACCGACCCCAGCGGTGAGGAGCTCATCGGCGAGAACCCCTACGAGAGCGCCGACCCGGAGGTGGAGACCGTCACCGTGGAGGCGAAGAGCCTGCTCACCGCGGACGGGCTGCGGTTCATCTTCACCTCGGCAGTGGCCAACTTCAACGGGTTCGGTGTGGTCGGGGTGATCATCGTGGCGATGATCGGTGTCGGCCTGGCCGAGGAGGTCGGTCTGATCGGCGCGTTCATCAAGCGGCTGGTCCGGGTGACCCCGCGGCGGCTGATCACGTTCTCCATCGTGCTGCTCGGTGTGCTCTCCTCGATCGCCACCGACGCCGGCTACCTGGTGCTCATCCCGCTCGCCGCTGCCGTGTTCCACTCCCTCGGCCGGCACCCGCTGGCGGGCCTGGCGGCCGCGTTCGCCGGGGTCGGCGGCGGCTTCGGCGTGAACGTCCTGATCACCCCGGTGGACGGGATGCTGGTGGAGATCACGAACGAGTCGATCACCGACCCGGCCCAGCACGTCTCCATCACCGGGAACCTGTTCTTCGGCATCGTCTCCACGGTGCTGATCGCCATCCTCGCCACCGTGCTCACGGAGAGGTTCATCGAGCCCCGGCTGGGTCCGTACGTGGAGGCCGAGGAGCTTCCCGACGGCGTCCCGGCCGAGGCCGCGGGCGTCCCCGCGGGCCAGGGGTCGGCCGGGCACGCGGCGGCCGGGCAGGGTACGCCGCCCGCTGCCGGCTCCGGGAGATCGGCCGGTTCCGGGGGCTCGGCGGGCAGCGCTGGTGGTGCGGGCGAAGGTGGCGCCGGGGCCCCAGGTCCCCACGGGAGCGCCGACGTGGCGGAGGCCGGTGCGCTCAGCCCGGAGGAGAGCCGCGGGCTGCGGTTCGCCTTCTGGGGGCTGCTCGGGGTCACCGCCGGGGTGCTGCTGATGACCGTGCCCTCCTGGGGCCCGCTGCGGAACCCGGAGACGGGCAGCCTGATCGAGGACTCCCCGTTCATGGGCAGCATCATCTTCCTCATCCTCATCTACTTCTTCGTGATGGGTCTGTGCTACGGGAAGGGTGCCGGCACCGTCCGCTCGGCGATCGACGTGATCACCCCGATGACCAAGACGATCGCCGGTCTGGCCGGGTTGTTCTTCCTGCTGCTGGTGATCAGCCAGTTCATCGCCTACTTCAACTACTCCCAGCTCGGCACCCTGGCGGCGGTGAGCATGGCGGACGCGCTCGAGCACGCCGGGCTGCCCACGGTGCTGCTGATCGTCGGGCTGGTGCTGATGACCGCGGTGGTGGACATCTTCATCGGCGGGGTGGTGCCGAAGTGGGCGATCTTCGCCCCGATCTTCGTGCCGCTGTTCATCCAGCTCGGCATCTCCCCGGACCTGGCGGTGGCCGCCTACCGGGTGGGCGACTCACCGATCAACATCGCCACCCCGCTGATGCCCTACTTCGCCCTGATCGTCATCTTCGCCGAGCGCTACCGCAAGAACGCCGGGGTCGGCTCGATCATCTCCCTGATGCTGCCCTACACGGTCGTGCTGCTGGTGGCCTGGACCGCGCTGCTGGTGCTCTGGTACCTGCTCGGTGTCCCGCTCGGGCCCGGTGGCAGCATCTATCTCTGATCTGACCGGCGGAGCCACCCGGCCCGCCGCCCACCCTCGGAAGGGAGCACCTCATGCCCACCAACGCCTTCGACCCGGTCCCGTCCGTGACTAGGGTTCCTGCCGTCGTCGTACGCGCCGTGGCGACCGGGAGCGAACCGGCGCCCGTGCTCGGTGTGCCGGTGCGCACCGACGGTGAGGTGCCCACCGCGCTCGCGCTGTCCCGCCAGGCCCTGGCCAGCTGGGGCTTCACCGGTGCCGCGGGACAGACCCTCGTGCTGCCGCGCGAGGAGGGCGCCGTGGTGGCCGTCGGCATCGGCGCGGAACCGACCCCCGCGGACGTCCGCGACGCCGCCGCGGCGTTCGCCCGGGCCGCCGCCCGCGAGGCCCGGTTGGCGTTCCTGCTGCCCGCCGGCGGCGACCCGTCAGCCACCGCGCAGGCGGCCGTGGAGGGAGCGTTGCTCGCCCGGTACCGCTACGACGAGCTGCGCACCCCGGAGGCCGGCTCGTTCGCCGAGCTCGGCGAGGTGGTGCTGCACGTGGACCCCGACCAGGTCGAGACGGCGGCGCGGGGCGCGGCCCGGGGGCAGGTGCTCGCCCGCGCCGCCGCGATCTCCCGGGACCTGGCCACCACCCCGGGCGGGCACCTGAACGCTCCCGCCCTGGCCGAGGTGGCGCAGCGGCTCGCCGACTCGGCCGGCCTGCAGGTGCAGGTCTACGACAAGGCGGCCTGCGAGGAGATGGGCTTCGGCGGCCTGCTCGGGGTGAATGCCGGGTCGGTGCACGAGCCCCGGATGATCCGGATCGACTACCAGCCCGCCGGCGGCAGCGAGCGCCACCTCGGCCTGGTCGGCAAGGGCATCACCTACGACTCCGGCGGCATCAGCCTCAAGCCGTCCAACGCGATGCATGCCGCGATGAAGATGGACATGACCGGCGCCGGCGCGATCCTGGCGGCCATGACGGTGCTGCGTGAGCTCGAGGTGCCGGTGCGGGTGACCGCCTACCTCGCCTGCACCGACAACATGCCCTCGGGGTCGGCGACCAAGCTCGGGGACGTGCTGACCACCCGCACCGGCCGGACCATCGAGGTGGTGAACACCGACGCCGAGGGCCGGCTGGTGATGTCGGACGCGATCGCGCTGGCGAACGAGGACGAGGTGGATGCGATCATCGACATCGCCACCCTCACCGGTGCCGCGCTGATGGCGCTCGGCCCGCTCACCGCAGCAGTGATCGGCAACGACGAGGCGTTGCTGGCCCAGGTGGAGGAGGCCGGGCGGAGCACCGACGAGCGGGTCTGGCGGATGCCGCTGGACCGGCGCTACCGCAAGTGGTTGAGCTCCGAGGTGGCCGACATCAAGAACCTCGGTGGGGAGTCGGCCGGGTCGATCGTGGCCGCCCTGTTCCTCGCCGAGTGGGTGGGGGACACCCCGTGGGTGCACCTGGACATCGCCGGTCCGATGCTCGCCGACGCCGACGAGGCCTGGCGGAACAAGGGGGCGACCGGGTTCGGCGCCCGGCTGCTGGTGGAGGCCGCGGAGCGGTTCGCCGCCGGCTGAGGGTGGCGCGGAGGAGTCGCGGGCTCGGGCGGGCCGGTAGGCTCGGGGTCCGTGAGAATCCTGCTGATCGGATCCGGAGCCCGTGAGCACGCGCTGGCTCGCAGCCTCGCTGCCGACCCGGCCACCCGAGCGCTGACCGTGGCCCCGGGGAACCCGGGGATCGCTGCGATCGCGGACACCGTGGACGTGGCCGCCGAGGATCCGGCCGCCGTGGCCGCCCTCGCCCAGCGGCTGGCCGCCGACCTGGTGGTGATCGGCCCGGAGGCGCCGCTGGTGGCCGGGGTCGCCGACGCGGTGCGCGCCGCCGGCATCCCGGTGTTCGGACCGGACGCCGCCGCCGCCCGCCTGGAGGGGTCCAAGGCGTTCGCCAAGGAGATCATGGCGGCCGCGAACGTGCCCACCGCGATGGCCAGGGTGTGCCGCACCATCGACGAGGTGGACGATGCTCTGGACTCCTTCGGCGCCCCGCACGTGGTCAAGGACGATGCCCTGGCCGCCGGCAAGGGCGTGGTGGTCACCGACGACCGGCAGGCCGCCCACGACCACGCCCTGGCCTGCGTGAGCCGGGACCGGCGCTCGGCCGTGGTGGTCGAGGAGTACCTGGACGGTCCGGAGATCTCCCTGTTCTGCCTCTCCGACGGCACGCACGTGGTGCCGTTGGCCCCGGCCCAGGACTTCAAGCGACTCGGCGACGGTGACGCCGGCCCGAACACCGGGGGGATGGGCGCCTACTCCCCGCTGCCCTGGGCGCCGGCGGACCTGACCGAGGAGGTGGTGCAGCGGGTGGCGCTGCCCACCGTGCGCGAGCTGGCCCGCCGCGGCACCCCGTTCGTCGGTCTGCTCTACTGCGGGCTGGCGCTGACCTCCCGCGGGCTGCGCGTGGTGGAGTTCAACGCCCGGTTCGGTGACCCGGAGACCCAGGTGGTGCTCGCCCGGCTGGAGTCCTCGCTGGCCAGCGCGCTGCACGCCGCGGCTACCGGCCGGCTGGACACCCTGCCGGACCTGCGCTGGAGCACCGACGCTGCGGTCACCGTGGTGCTCGCCTCCGCCGGGTACCCGGCTGGCTCCCGCGCGGGCGACGTGATCACCGGCGTGGACGCCGCCGAGGCGGTGGACGGGGTGCACGTGCTGCACGCCGGCACCGGACGCTCCGGCGCCGGCG
>CAZMDO010000117.1:0-7573 GCA_964564445.1 uncultured Ruaniaceae bacterium
CGACGATGCGCTGTGCCCAGCGCGTGCGGTCATGGCACGGTGCCACCCTGCGCTCAGACCAGACGGCGGTCGATAGCCTCGGCGAGCACGTCGGCGTGCAGCGCGTCGTGCTTGGCCAGCTCGGCGACGGCCTCCTGCGCGGGAAGCGCGGTGACCGCCACCACATGCTCACCATCGTCTGGGTTCGTCGGCGGCCCGGTCAGCTCAACCTCGGCGACGGCGTAGGCCCAGTAGGCGCGCGGGTGCGGTAGGTGTGGGCGGTACGGGGCGGCCAGTCGGCTGATCGCTTCGTGCGCGCCGAACAGGTGGATTTCGCTGCGGAGACTCGCCCCGGCCTCCTCGGCCAGTTCACGGGCGGCCAGCTGCGGCACCGGCTCGTCAGGCTCGCGCGTGCCGCCCGGCAGGAACCGCCAGCCCTCCACGCTGCGGCACACCACCACGAGACCCTCGTCGGTGCGCGCCACCAGGTGTAGCCGGGAGATCAGGTCCGCCGGTGGCGGCGCGGGTCGGTACTGGATGTCACAACCGGCGTAGGTCACATAGGTCGGTCTCATCAACCGCGTCCGCCAGGGCACCTGCACCCCTGCAGCCTATGCCCGGCAGAGTACCCCCTGGGGGAGTTACTCATCCGAGGTACAGGAAGGGGATGGAGGCACTCCTCAGGGACCTCAGACCCGGTTTCGTAGGTAGGCGGTGTGTGTGAACGTAACAAGTGCCCTTCAACTCGGCATGGTCGTGGCTGTCGAAGCCAAATGATCGTGTCGGAGTGAAAGGCACCCGTTCGGTGAGTATGTGACAAGGTCGTCGTGGGGTCGTGGGGTCGTGGGGTCGTGGGGTCGTGGGCACGGTCGGATCGGCACGCCGGATGTGTCGTTGACTCCAGTTGCGGGGATGGTCGCGGTGACCGAGTTGGTCGACCTGCTCAGCGCAGCTGCACCGGCCCGTCCGGTCCTTGCACCGTGGCCACGATCGCCACCTGTGCCGCGGGCACCACCTCGACCTGCACGCCGAGCGCCGCATACTTCGCCGCCAGCACGCCGGGCTCCGGGTGCTCCACGTGCAGCCCGAGCAGCTCCACGGTCGGCAGGTCGCCCAGACCCGGCTGCGCGGTGGTGCCCCAGTCGATGAGGAACGGCACCGCCGGGTCGGGATCCCTGTCCTCGCCCCGGGTGAGGCGCCACTGGAGCAGCTCACCGGCAGGGGTGCGCCGGGAGAGCGGCCGGATCTCGCCGAGCGACACCCCCGACTCGGCCGCGCGGGCCGCAGTGCCCTCGAAGTCCTCGGGGTGGATGGCGAACGTGGCCACCGCCGGGGCGGTGCGCCCGGCGATGCCGAAGGTGGTGATCTCGCTGGCCGGCGTCGTGCCGTCCGGGTCCGGGCCGATCACCTCCAGGTAGTGCGGCACCCGCTGCCCGCCGCGGGTGAAGGCGATCAGCGCGTTCGCAGTGCCGGTGGGGTGCTTGCCGCCCGGGGCGGCGCGCACCCCGGTCAGGTCCTCGACGGCGGCAATCGCCTCGGCCAGGTCCGGTCCGGCGACGATCACGTGGTCGAGTGCGGCAGGGATGGAGCCGGTATCGGTCATGTCAGGGTCCTCAGTTCTCGACGGCGGAGCATCAGGGGGCAGCAGCAGGTGCAGGGGGCGGGGTGGGGAAGTCGGGCCAGGGCGCCAGCGGCACCAGGTCGGCCACCCGCGCCGGTGCCCCGGCCTCGGCGAACGCCGCCCAGGCGGCCGCGCGCAGCTCGGCGTCGGTGAGCACGTCGGCGACCGTGCGGGCCAGCCCGATCGCAGAGTCCACGATCGCCCGCCGCCCGTCCGCGGTCAGCGTGGAGTCCGCGCGCTCGCGGGAGTGGCCGGGAATCCCCGGGTCACCGATCGCCACCGTCGGCTGGATCGTGGGCAGCACGTGGGAGACGTTGCCGATGTCGCTCGACCCCGGGCTGACCGCCTCCCAGCGCACCGCCTCCACCTCGCGTCGGTCGGCCAGGTTCGCCGCGTACCGGCGGGCGAGCGGCGCGTTGATCCGGTGCGGCAGATAGATCGGCTCGGCGTCCCAGGCCACGCCCACCTCCACCCCTGCGGTCAGGGCAGCACCCCGGAACGCCGCCTCCACCCGTTCGGAGAGGGCGAGCAGGCCGTCGATGCTGCGCGAACGCAGGAAGAACTCCAGCACGGCTCGCTCCGGCACGATGTTCGGCCGGGTGCCGGCCTCCAGGAACACCCCGTGCACCCGGTCCGTGCTGGGGATGTGCTGGCGCAGCTGGGCGATCGCCTGGTAGGCGGTGACCGCACCGTCCAGGGCGTTGCGGCCCAGGTGCGGGTTGGCGGCCGCGTGCGCGGTGCGACCGGTGAACGTGGCCACCACCTGGCGCTTGGCCGCCGACGGCCCGGCCGCCACGTCCTCGGCACCCGGGTGCACCATCACCGCCGCGTCGAACCCCTCGAGCACCCCCGCCTGGATGAGCAGCTCCTTGCCCCCGCCGCCCTCCTCCGCGGGCGTCCCGACCAGGGTGACGCCCCCGGGGAGGGGAGCTCCGCCGTCGAACAGGGGCGCCAGGGTGAGGAACGCACCCAGCGAGGACGCCGCGATCACGTTGTGCCCGCAGCCGTGACCCACCCCGGGAAGAGCGTCGTACTCGGCGGTGATCGCCACCTGCGGACCGGCGTCCCGGGTGCCTAGCTGGGCGGTGAACGCGGTCGGGATGCCACTGACGCCGCGTTCGATCGCGATCCCTGCCCCGCCGAGTGCCGCCGCGAACGCCTCCACCGCATAGAACTCCTGGTAGCCGAGCTCGGGGTGGGCGTGCAGGTCGCGGGAGAAGGCGTCCAGCGCCTCGGCCAGGTTCTCGGCGCGCTCGCGGATGCTCTCGGCCCGGGTGCTCGGGGGAGTGGCGGTCATGCTGCGACCGTAGGTGGCTGCCGGTGACCCTGCCGAGGCTGAGATGTGCGGTCTCAGCCGCTGAGATCCCCGGCAGGTTCTCGCCCGACCCGCCGAGCGCCTCTGCCTCGCGCCGGCGGACCGGCCTGATGTACTGCACCCACGGTGGTGATCTCGCCGGCCTGCCGCGCCCCGCGGCCGGGACCGGACCGATCCTGTGACCCCTACCCCAGCCAGGAGCTCCCATGCATGACAACCGCGCCACCAGCGAGGGCCGCCTCGCCCGGTTCCTCAACGAGGTGCTGCCCAGCCGACGCCACCTGGCCACCGCACCGCTGACCATCGAGGCGTGGGAAGCGCCCGGCGAACCCGTGCCGTTCGCCGAGGCGAGCGCACAGACCTACCGGCCGATCGCCGTCGGGGACCGCTGGGGCCGCCCCTGGTCCACCCTCTGGCTGCACGTGACCGGCACCGTGCCGGCCACCTGGGCCGAGGTCACCGACACCGACGCCGAGCTGCAGCTCGACCTCTCCTTCTCGAACATGCCCGGCTTCCAGGCGGAGGCCATGGTCTGGAGCTCTGCCGGGGTACCGGTGAAGGCGGTCAACCCGTTCAACCAGTACCTCACCGTGACCCCGGGGGAGGAGATCGACCTCTACCTGGAGTGTGCGGCGAACCCGGACGTGGCCGGGTCGCGGAGCTGTGCACCCACCGAGCTGGGCACCTGGGAGACCGCCGGCGACGACCCGATCTACGACCTCACCCGGCTGCACCTGGCCTTGCGCTCGGTGCCCGTCTGGCAGCTGGAGCAGGACCTGGTCGCCGTCCGGGACGCGATGATGACGATGGAGGAGTCCTCCTCCCGCCGCTGGGACCTGCTGCGCGCTACCGAGCGGGCCCTGGACGCCGCCGACCCGGACCGGCTGCACACCACCGCTGCCGACGCCCGCGCCGCGCTCGCCGGGGTGCTCGGCACCCGCGGGGCGGACGGTCGGATGACCATCATCGCCACCGGGCACGCCCACATCGACTCGGCCTGGCTGTGGCCGGTGCGGGAGACCAAGCGCAAGTGCGCCCGCACGTTCGCGAACGTGTGCTGGCTGCTGGAGCGGTACCCGCAGCTGAACTTCTCGGCCAGCTCGGCGCAGCAGTACGCCTGGATCCGGTCGGACTACCCCGAGCTGTTCGAGCGGATCGCCGAGCACGTGCGCGCCGGGAGGTTCATCCCGGTGGGCGGCATGTGGGTGGAGTCGGACACGAACATGCCCGGGTCGGAGGCGATGGCCCGGCAGTTCATCCAGGGCAAGTCGTTCTTCCTGGAGAACTTTGGCGTGGAGACCACGACCACCTGGCTGCCGGACTCCTTCGGCTACTCCGCCGCGCTGCCGCAGATCTGCGCCGCCGCTGGGAATAGCGACTTCCTCACCCAGAAGGTGTCCTGGAACCAGTACTCCACCTTCCCGCACCACACGTTCTGGTGGGAGGGCATCGACGGCACCCGGCAGTTCACCCACTTCCCGCCGGCGGACACCTACAACGGCCAGCTCACCGCCACCGAGCTGCACCATGCGGAGGCCAACTTCAAGGACAAGGGCGACGCCCACCTCGGCCTGACGCCCACCGGGTGGGGCGACGGCGGTGGCGGCCCGACCCGGGAGATGCTCGCCAGCGCCGAACGGTTCGCCGACCTGGACGGGCTGCCGAAGGTGGAGTGGTCCACCCCCGAGGACTTCTTCGTCCGCGCCCGCGCCGACTACGCCGCCCCGCCCACCTGGCGCGGCGAGCTCTACCTGGAGCTGCACCGGGGCACCTACTCCAGCCAGATCCGCGGCAAGCAGGGCAACCGCCGCGCGGAGGCGCTGCTGCACGACGTGGAGCTGTGGTCGGCCACGGCGGCGCTACGTGACCCTGCCTTCGCCTATCCGTACGAGGAGATCGCCCGCCTCTGGGAGGACGTGCTGCTGCTGCAGTTCCACGACATCCTGCCCGGCTCCTCGATCGCCTGGGTGCACCAGGACGCGGAGCACTCCTACTCCTCCATCACCGCCCGGGGCGAGGAGCTGGTGGCCGCGGCACTGGCCGCCCTGGGCACCGACGGCGCCCCGCAGGTGGCCAACGCCACCAGCCGGCCCCGGGCCGGGGTGCCCGCGCTCGGTGCCGGCACGCCCGAGGGGGCACCCGCCCCCCGGCTGAGCAGCACCCAGGCGCCGGTAGAGATCGACACCGACGCGCTGCACGTGCGGATCGAGGCGGACGGCACGATCTCCTCGCTGCGCGCCGGAGCCCAGGGGCGGGAGGCGGTCGCCCCCGGCGCACGGGCCGCCCTGCTGCAGCTGCACCGCGACCAACCGAACAACTGGGACTCCTGGGACATCGACGAGCACTACCGCCGGGTGTCCCGTGACCTGGACGCCGTCGGCGTGCCCGAGGTGCAGGTGGCCGCCGACGGCACCGTGCGGGTGACCACCCGCTACCGCACCCGCACCGAGGAGCCCGAGCCGGCCCTGGCCGGTGCTGCGCTGCCGGATGCCGGGGCCGGCTCGCAGATCGCCCTGACCGCCGTGGTCGTGCCCGGGGCGGACGCCCTGGAGCTGGAGCTGGACGTGGACTGGCACGAGCGGCGCAAGGTGCTCAAGCTCGCCTTCGGCCTGGACGTGCGAGCGGCCGGGATGACCAGCGAGATCCAGTTCGGCCACCTCACCCGGCCGGTGCCGGTGAACACGTTGGAGGACTTCGGCCGGTTCGAGACCTGCGCCCACCGCTGGGTGCACGTGGCCGAGCCCGGCTTCGGGGTGGCGCTGGCGAACGACTCCAGCTACGGCCACGACGTGCGCCACCACGTGCGCGAGGAGGACGGCGGCACCACCACCACGGTGCGCGCCACCGTGATCCGGGCCGCCCAGTTCCCCGACCCCCGCGCCGAGGAGGGCCGCTACCGGATGCGCTACGCGCTGCGCCCGGACGCCGGGGTGGCCGAGGCGATCGACCTGGGTGAAGCGCTGAACCAGGCTCCCCGGCAGGTGGCCGGTGCGGTCACCCCGGTGGCCACGCTCAGCGAGGGCAGCGCCCGGATCCAGACGGTCAAGCTCGCCGAGGACCGCTCCGGCGACCTGGTGGTGCGCCTGTACGAGTCCGAGGGCCGCCGTGCGCGGGTCACGCTCACCGCCCCGGGGCACGTCCGGGCGGAGACCGTGGACCTGCTGGAGCGGCCGTTCACCCCGCAGGCCCCGCTGGCCCGCCGGGCGCAGCAGGCCGAGGGCGAGGCGATCGAGCTGGCGCTGAACCCGTTCGAGATCGCCACCGTGCGGTTCCGCCGCTGACCGGTCGGCCGGTCACCGTTCCTCGAGCGCCCGTCCGGACAGCTCCGGCAACGCCAGCGCCGCCGCGCACGCCAGGGCGAACGCCACCGCGAACACCACGAACGCGAAGCCGGTGCCACCCACGCCGAGCAGCAGCGGCACGCTCAGCGGCGCCAGGATCGAGGCGATCCGTCCGAACGCAGCCGCGCTGCCGGACCCGGTGCCGCGCAGCGGGGTGGGGTAGAGCTCCGGGGTGATGGCGTACAGCGCACCCCAGGCACCAAGGTTGAACGCCGAGAGCGTCATCCCGGCGGCGATGATCATCCCCACCGAGTCCGCCTGCCCGAACCAGACCGCCGCCACCGCCGACCCGGCCAGGAAGGTGGCCAGCGTGGGCCGTCGCCCCCACTTCTCGATCAGGAACGCCGCCGCGGCGTAGCCGGGCAGCTGGGCCAGGGTGATGATCAGCGTGTACCCGAAGGAGTGCACCAGGTCGAAGCCCTTGGCCACCAGCAGCGACGGCAACCAGATGAACGCCCCGTAGTAGGCGAAGTTCACCCCGAACCAGGCCAGCCAGATGGCCGTGGTGCGCCGGCGCAGCCGCGGCTGCCACAGGTCGCGCCAGCCGGCCCCCGGCCCAGGTGAGTCCGCTACGGCAGGTGAGGCTGCGCCGTCGACGGCGGCGGGAGCCTCGGCCGGTGACCCCTCCCGAGGTGAAGCTGCGCGTCGATCGGGCTGCTCCGGGTGGCCAGATCGACGCGCAACCTCCGGGGAGGACTCGAAGCTCTGCACCACCTGCTCGGCCTCGGCGTGCCGGCCGGCCCGCTCCAGGAACCGCACCGACTCCGGCATCCGCCAGCGCACCACCAGCGCGTACAGCGCCGGCACCGTGCCGATGAGCAGCGCCCAGCGCCACCCGTTCGCACCCGGCACCACCAGGTAGCCGATCAGCGCGGCGGCGATCCAGCCCAGCGCCCAGAACGCCTCCAGGATGACCACCACCCGGCCGCGGATCTTCCGCGGCGCGAACTCGCTCATCAGCGTGGAGGCCACCGGTAGCTCGGCCCCCAGGCCCAGGCCCACCACGAACCGCAGCGCCAGCAGCATCGCCAGACCCACCGACGCGGCCGAGAGCCCGGTGGCCAGGCCGTAGACCAGCAGGGTGAGCGCGAACACCTGCCGGCGGCCGAACCGGTCGGCGAGCAGCCCGCCCACGCTGGCGCCGATCGCCATGCCGACGAACCCGATCGAGCCGATCCAGGACTTCTCCGCATCGGTGAGCATCCACTCGGCACCGAGCGCGGCCATGATGAACGAGATCAGCCCCACGTCCATCGCGTCCAGCGCCCAGCCCACCCCGGAGGCGCCGAGCAGCTTGCCGTGCGCGCGGGTGAACGG
>CAZMDO010000118.1:0-5105 GCA_964564445.1 uncultured Ruaniaceae bacterium
CGATATGGCACGCGACGGCAGCTACACCCACGGGCACCACCCGAGTGTGCTGGCCTCGCACGGGTGGCGCACCGCAGAGAACTCCGCCGGGTACCTGCTCCCGCACCTGACCGAGGGCTCGGACCTGCTGGACGTGGGCTGCGGCCCGGGCACGATCACCGTGGGTCTGGCCCGACGGGTCGCCCCCGGGCGTGCGGTCGGCCTGGACCCTGCCGGCGAGGCGCTGATGAAGGCCTCCGAGCTGGCCGACGCCAGCGGGGTGGAGAACGTGCTGTTCGAGCAGGGCGACGTGCACTCCCTGCCCTATGCCGACGACGCCTTCGACGTGGTGCACGCCCACCAGCTGCTGCAGCACCTGTCCGACCCGGTGGCCGCGCTGGTGGAGATGGCGCGGGTGACCCGCCGGGGCGGGCTGATCGCGGTCCGGGACGCCGACTACGCCGCGATGTGCTGGTACCCGGAGCTGCCCGGGCTGGACCGCTGGCGCGAGCTCTACCGGGCGGTGGCCGTGCACAACGGCGGCCAGCCGGACGCCGGCCGGCGGCTGGTCGCCTGGGCGCACGAGGCCGGCTTCGAGGATGTCACCGCCAGCGCCGGGGTGTGGTGCTACGCCGACGCCGATGACCGCGCCTGGTGGTCGCAGACCTGGGCCACCCGGGTGACCCGGTCCGGGCTGGCCGAGCACGCCCTGGACGCCGGGCTGGCCACCGCCGCCGAGCTCGCCGAGCTCGCCGAGGCCTGGCAGGAGTGGGGCCAGGCCGACGACGGGTGGTTCGCCGTGGTCAACGGGGAGATCCTCGTCCGGGTCTGACCCTGCGGCAGGTCGTCCTGCCCGGCGGGGACCATGGCCCCCGCTGGGCAGGACGACCTCCAGTGGTCAGGGGGCCAGGCGCAGCATCGTCCAGGACACCGGCGGCAGCTGCGCGGTCAGCCGGCCGTCGGCAACGGTGGCGGTGCTGTTCGGCTGCGGAGCGAGGTGGTCCTGCTCCTCGGCGGTGGCCGCCAGGTACGGGTCCGGGTTGGCCAGCGTGACCGCCTCGACCACGCGCAGACCGCCCAGGGCGCGCACGTCCGCCTCCAGGGTGAGCGCCTCGGTGACCGACCGGTTCACCACGAACACGCTCACCTCGCCGGTCTCCTCCGCCCAGGTCGCCACCGCATCCAGCACCGGCACGTCGCCGAACTTCGCCGTCTCGGTGCGCGGTGCGCGGACCGCCACGTCCAGCACCTGGCCGGTGGCGTGGCTGGAGGTGAGTGCGAACGGGTGGAAGATGGTCTGCTTCCAGGCCTGACCACCGGGCTCGGTCATGATCGGGGCGATCACGTTCACCAGCTGTGCCAGCGAGGCGGCGTGCACCCGGTCGGTGTGCCGGAGCAGGGAGATGAGCAGGTTGCCGACCACCACGGCATCGGCCACGTTGTACTTGTCCTCCAGCAGCACCGGTGCCACCGGCCAGTCCTGGCCCGAGGGCGGGCGGGACTCGGCGCGGTGCTGGTACCAGACGTTCCACTCGTCGAAGGAGATGCCGATCCGCTTGGTGTGCTTGCCGGCGGCGCGCACCGCGTCCGCGGTCGCGCTCACCGCCTCGATGAAGTGGTCCATGTCGACGGCGGAGGCCAGGAAGGAGCTCAGGTCACCGTCGTGCTCGGCGTAGTAGGCGTGTGCGGAGATCAGGTCCACGTGCTCGTAGGTCTCCTCGAGCACCTCCCGCTCCCAGGTGCCGAACGTGGGCATGGAGGAGCTGGACGACCCGCACGCCACCAGGGTGAGGTCGGGGTCGATCATCCGCATGGCGCGGGCGGTCTCCGCGGCGAGCCGGCCGTACTCGCGGGCGGTCTTGTGCCCGATCTGCCACGGCCCGTCCATCTCGTTGCCCAGGCACCAGAACCGGATGTCGTGCGGTTCCTGGGCGCCGTTGGCCCGGCGCAGGTCGGAGTAGTGGGTGCCGCCGGGCACGTTGCAGTACTCCAGCAGGTCGAGGGCCTCCTGCACCCCGCGGGTGCCGAGGTTGACCGCCATCATCGGCTCCGTGCCGGCCTGGCGGCACCAGGTGATGAACTCCTCCACCCCCACCTCGTTGGTCTCGGTGGAGTGCCAGGCCAGGTCCAGCCGACGCGGCCGGTCCTCGCGCGGGCCGACGCCGTCCTGCCAGCGGTACCCGGAGACGAAGTTCCCGCCGGGGTAGCGCACCGTGGAGACGCCCAGCTCGCGGGTGAGGGCGAGCACGTCGCCACGGAAGCCCTCGGCGGTCGCGGTGGGGTGGCCCGGTTCGTAGATGCCGGTGTACACGCACCGGCCGAGGTGCTCCACGAACGTGCCGAAGGTGTTCCGGCGGACCGGGCCGACGGTGAACGCCGGGTCGAGGGTGAGGTGGGCGACAGGCATGGTGTGCAGTTCTCCAGTGGTCGGACGGACAGGGATCGGGTCGTGGGCGCTCGCGGGTGCGGAGCGGGTTCTCAGCGGGTGCGTAGCAGCGCTGCCCCGTGCGCGGGCAGGTCGAGCAGCAGGTCGCCGGCGGGATCGGGGTGGACCGGGGCCCCGGACCACACCTCGGTGATCGCACCGGCCGCCTCCAGCCCGGTGGAGGCCAGGGGCACCCGGACGGTCTGCGGGTGGTCGGCGGTGGAGAACACTCCTGCCCAGGCGGTGCCCTGCTCCGGCCCGGTGCCGCGGGCGCCCCACAGCACCAGGTCGCCCTCGCGGAGCAGCTCGGCGTTCTGGGTGGAGTGCCGGCCCACGGCGAGCACGTCCGTGCGGGCCAGGTCGGCCAGGGTGGCCTCGTCGCTGCTGGGCAGGTCGCCGCCGACGAACATCGGGGAGCGACCCAGGCACCACAGGGTGAGCAGCGTGCGCCGCTCGTCGGCGGTGAGCCGGGAGTCGCGGGGCTCGCCCCGTTCGGCGCGCAGCCCGATCCGGCCGAGCGGCAGCATGTCCGCATCCGCCCAGCCGTGCGGGCCCTGGTGCGGTGCCCACCGGGCCAGCCGGCCGAGCTGGGCGTGCACGTCCTCCCACCGGTCCCACAGGTCGTCGGAGATGCGCCACATGTCCGCGTGCGCGCGCAGGTGGTCCAGGTGCACCAGGGACAGGTGGGTGCCGGGGGAGAGGGAGACGAGCACCTCGCGGTCGTGACGTTCCTCGGCGCGGGTGACGGCCCGGTGCAGCGCCTCGATCGCATCGGCGTGGTAGGGCGCGAGCATGTCGTCGACCTTGAGGAAGTCCACCCCCCAGCCGACGATCCGGTCGATCTGCCGGTCCAGCCAGACCTGCGCGGCCGGGTGGGTGAGGTCCAGGCCGACGTTGTCGCCGTTCCAGGAGCAGATGCTCGCCGGGTCGGCGATCTGGGCCGTGGTGGCCACGACGGCACCGGTCTGGTCGCGCACCGGCAGGTCAGCGGCCACCACCCGGCGGGGGATGCCGCGCATCAGGTGCAGCCCGAACCGCAGGCCGAGCTCGTGCACCCGGGCGGCCAACGGGGCGAACCCGGCACCACCGGCCGCGCTCGGGAAGCGCGCCGGGACCGGCTGCTGCACCCCGTCGGCGTCGAAGGTGATCGGGGCGTCAGCGTTGTACCCCCCGGCCCGTGCGGTCGGCTCGTACCACTGGATGTCCACCACCACCGTGTCCCAGCCGGCCGGCCGGAGCCGTTCGGCGAGCACCCGGGCGTTGGCGAGCACCTCCGCCTCGGTGACGGTGGTGCCGTAGCAGTCCCAGGAGTTCCAGCCCATCGGTGGATGGAGCGCGGCGGTGTGCGACACGAGACCTCTGTGTACATCGATGTAGAAGCGGACGGGGACCATCGTGCCCGGTGCGCCCCGCGCCGGTCAAGCGCCGCCGCCCCACGGCATCCCTATACATGTGTCTGAGTACCGATCGGACGGCGGAGTACCGACTTTTCGGTACTCCGCTGCCGAACAGGTACTCACCCGGGTGTCTGGGCTCGGGCCCGTGCCGGGGAAGCGGTGGGTGCCGTGCTCAGGAGGCGCCCGCCACGGGTGTGGTGCTGCCCGGGAGCACGGTGACCTCTCGCTCGACCGGCTCACCGGTGGACTGCCGGGCCAGCACCCGGGCCTCGGTGACGATGCGCAGATGCGGGCGCTGCGCCGTCGACGGCTCGATCCGCTCGGCGAGCAGGCGGACCGCGGTGCGGGCGATCTCGTCCCGCCCGGGCGCCACCGAGCTGATCGGCGGGGAGGCGAAGCGCACGTCCTCCACGTCGTCGAACCCGATCAGTGCGACCTGCCCGGGCACGTCCAGACCGCGCGCGTGCAGCGCGTAGAGCGCGCCGAGGGCGAGGGCGTCGTTCAGCGCGAACACCGCATCCACCTCCACGCCGCGGTCCAGGGCCGCACCGAGGGCCTGCGCCCCCTCCAGCCGGTGCCACTGCTCCGCGGGGACGACCAGCTCGGGGTCGAGGTCGAGCCCGGCGCTGGCCAGCGCCTCGCGGTGCCCGTCCAGGCGCAGTGTCGCCGAGGTGGGAGCATCCGCGACCAGGTCGCCGCCGAGCACGGCGATCCGGCGGCGTCCCAGGCTGAGCAGGTGCTCGGTGGCGGCCCGGGCGCCGGCCACGTTGTTCATCGTGACGTGGTCGGCGGGGGCACCGAAGATCCGCTCCCCGAGCAGCACCATCGGGAAGTCCACCGCGAACGCCGGCAGGTCCTCCGGGCCGAGCGCCAGCGGGGAGAACAGCACACCGTCGGTGAGGGTGCGCCGCGCGCCGGCGAGCACCGCCAGCTCCCGGTCCCGCCGGCCCGAGGTCTGCTCGATCAGCACGGTGAGGTCGTGGGCGTCCGCAGCGCGGATCACCGCGTCGGCCAGCTCGGCGAAGTAGGGCAGGGACAGCTCGGGCACCGCCAACGTGATCAGGCCGGTGCGGCGGGTGCGCAGCAGCCGGGCGGACAGGTTCATCCGGTAGCCGAGCGTCTCGATCGCCTCCTCCACCCTCGCCCGGGTGGCGGGCCGGATGTGCGGGTAGCCGTTGATCACGTTCGAGACGGTCTTGATGGACACGCCGGCGCGGTCGGCGACGTCCGCCATGGTCACGGCCCCCGCCATGGGTGCTCCCTCCCGCCGTCGGCTGCCCTGCGCTGGCCACCCTAGCGCCCGC
>CAZMDO010000118.1:5205-7476 GCA_964564445.1 uncultured Ruaniaceae bacterium
GCTGGCCACCCTAGCGCCCGCGATCACCGGTAGCGTGGGCGTCCATGAAGATCGCGCGCTTCACCACCGGGGACGATCCGCACTACGCCGTCGTGGACGGTGAGGAGCTGGTGGTGCTCACCGGCGACCCGCTGTACACCGCGCCCACCCCGACCGGCAAGCGGGTGCCGCTGGACGCCGTCCGCCTGCTCGCCCCGGTGATCCCGCGCTCGAAGGTGGTCTGCGTGGGCCGCAACTACGCCGAGCACGCCGCCGAGCTCGGCAACGAGGTGCCCGCCGACCCGCTGCTGTTCGTCAAGCCGAACACCACCGTGGTGGGCCCGGACGACCCGATCGTGCTGCCGCGGTACTCCCGCGAGGTGCACCACGAGGCCGAGCTGGCGGTGGTGATCTCCCGGATGTGCAAGGACCTCTCCGCCGAACGCGCCGGCGAGGTGATCCTCGGCTACACCGCCGCCAACGACGTCTCCGCCCGCGACGCCCAGCGCAGCGACGCCACCTGGACCCGCGCGAAGATGTTCGACACCTCCTGCCCGCTCGGCCCCTACCTGGTCACCGACCTGGACCCCGCCGACCTGCGGATCACCGCCCGGGTGGACGGTGAGCTGCGCCAGGACGGCTCCACCGCGCAGATGGTCCGGTCGGTGGCCGAGCTGGTCGCCTATGCCTCGACCATCTTCACGCTGCTGCCGGGGGACGTGCTGCTCACCGGCACCCCGGCCGGGGTGGGACCGATCGAGCACGGCCAGCGGGTCGAGGTGGAGGTCGAGGGTATCGGCGTGCTCGGCAACCCGGTGCTGCGGCGCTGACCGCCGGGCGCGCGGGGCGGTACCGACCGGCGCCCGACTACGCTGGGCACATCATGACCGAAACCTCTGTGCCCTCTGGCGTCCGCGTCCGTTTCTGTCCCTCGCCCACCGGCACCCCGCACGTGGGGCTGATCCGTACCGCGCTGTTCAACTGGGCCTACGCCCGGCACACCGGTGGCACCTTCGTGTTCCGCATCGAGGACACCGACGCCGCCCGGGACAGCGAGGAGAGCTACACCCAGCTGCTGGACGCGCTCGGCTGGCTCGGCCTGGACTGGGACGAGGGCGTGGAGGTCGGCGGTCCGCACGGCCCCTACCGGCAGTCGCAGCGGATGGACATCTATGCCGACGTGGCCGCCCGGCTGCTCGGCGCGGGGCACGCCTACGAGTCCTTCTCCACCCCGGAGGAGGTGGAGGCCCGGCACCGCGCCGCCGGCCGCGACCCCAAGCTCGGCTACGACGGCTACGACCGCGACCTCACCGAGGAGCAGAAGGCCGCCTTCCGTGCCGAGGGCCGCACCCCGGTGCTGCGGCTGCGGATGCCCGAGGAGGACATCACTTTCGACGACCTGGTCCGCGGTGAGGTCACCTTCAAGGCCGGCTCGGTGCCCGACTTCGTGATCGTGCGCGGCAACGGCCAGCCGCTGTACACGCTGGTCAACCCGGTGGACGACGCGCTGATGGGCATCACCCACGTGCTCCGCGGCGAGGACCTGCTCTCCTCCACCCCGCGCCAGGTGGCGCTCTACCGGGCCCTGCTGGAGGTCGGCGTGGCCAGCGCGATGCCCGCCTTCGGCCACCTGCCATACGTGATGGGGGAGGGGAACAAGAAGCTCTCCAAGCGGGACCCGGCCTCGAACCTGTTCCTGCACCGCGAGCGCGGCTTCGTGCCGGAGGGCCTGCTGAACTACCTCGGCCTGCTCGGCTGGTCGATCGCCCCGGACAACGACATCTTCTCCCGCGAGGAGATGGTCGCCGCCTTCGACGTGGCAGACGTGAACCCCAACCCGGCCCGGTTCGATCAGAAGAAGGCCGAGGCGATCAACGCCGCGCACCTGCGGCTGCTCGCCCCGGAGGACTTCCGTGCCCGCCTGGTGCCCTACCTGCACGCTGCCGGGGTGGTGGCCGCAGCCGCCTACGACGACCTCGACCCGGCGCAGCGGGAGCTGCTGGACGCCGCCGCACCGCTGGTGCAGGAGCGGATGACCCTGCTCGGCGAGGCTCCCGGGATGCTCGGCTTCCTGTTCGTGGCAGACGATGAGCTGGTGGTCGAGGAGGACGCCCGCAGCGCGCTGCGGCCGGAGGCCGCCGAGGTGCTGGACCGCTCGATCGCTGTGCTGGCCGACCTGCCGGACTTCTCCGCCGCCGCCCAGCAGGAGGCGCTGCGGGCGGTGCTGACCGACGAGCTGGGCATCAAGCCGCGGTTCGCGTTCGCCCCGCTGCGGGTGGCGGTCACCGGCCG
>CAZMDO010000119.1:0-7466 GCA_964564445.1 uncultured Ruaniaceae bacterium
CACCGTCTCCACTCCCCCAGTGCCCGACCCGATCGGACGCACCAGCGCCCCCACCGCAGACAGCAGACCGAGCATCGCCACCGCGCGCACGTCCAACCCGCCGTCGGAGACCGCCACCAGGGTGACCACCAGCGCCGCTGCCAGCACCACCCCCAGCACCAGCGGCGCCGTCGTCGAGGCCCCCAGCACCGAACCGGGCGCGATCAGCAGCGGCCACCCGAACGCCAGCACCCCCACCAGGGACACCGCGCCGAGCACCAGGCCCAGCCGCGCTCCGACCGGCACCGCCCGACCCGCCCGCCACGGTGAGGTGGCAGACCAGGGCTGCTCCGCCGTCATCGGCACTCCCCGAGTGCGGCGGCGACCTCTGCCACGGTGAGCAGCGGCACCGGGGCGAGCACCCGGGCCACCTGCGGGGCGGTCAGCGCGGAGTCGGTGAGCACGGTACGCGCAGGCCCGTCGGTGACCACCTGCCCATCAGCGAGCTGCACGACCCGGCCGGCCACCTGGGCGAGGAACTCCACATCATGACTGGCCACCACGATCGCCTGCCCGGCCTCCCGCAACCCGATCAGCACCTCGGCCAGCCGCACCTTGGCACCGTAGTCCAACCCGCGGGTCGGCTCATCGAGCAGCAGCACCCTGGCCCCCGGTGCCAGCTGCACCGCGAGCGCCAGGGCGAGCCGCTGCCCCTCGGAGAGGTCGCGCGGGTTCGCCTCGGCCGGCACTCCGGGGGCGAAGCGGTCCAGCAGCGCGCGGGTGGCGCCGCGCTGGCCGGGCGGGTCGGCGGCGGCGCACTCGGCCGCCACGGTGAGCCGGAACAGCAGGTCCTCCGGGGACTGCGGCACCAGCGCCACCCGCCCACCGGCCCACACCTTCCCGGCGGTGGCGGTCAGGGCACCGGCGAGCGCCCAGAGCAGGGAGGACTTGCCGGCGCCGTTGCGGCCGGTCAGCGCAAGGATCTGCCCGGCGGGCACGCGCAGGTCCAGATCCCGCACGGCCAGCAGCGCCCCGTAGGCCACCCGGAGCCGGTCCGCCCGGAGCAGCTCCTCACCCGGTGCGGGGGTCTCCGGCACGACGGCGGAGGTCAGGCGGGTGCGCAGGTCACCGGCCGCTCGGCGTGCGTCCCGCACCGTCAGCGGCAGCGGGTCCCAGCCGGCGAGCCGGCCCAGCCGGGTCACCGGGGGTGCCACCGCGGCATGGGCGAGCACCTCGGCGGGCGCACCCACCTCGGCGGTGGCGCCGTCTGGTCCTGAAGTCAGGGAGACGACCCGGTCGGCGAAGCCCACCACCCGTTCCAGCCGGTGCTCGGCGAGCACCACCGTCACCCCGGCGTCGTGCACCAGCCGGGCCAGGGCGGCGAGCACGTCCTCGGCGGCGGCCGGGTCGAGGGCGGAGGTGGGTTCGTCCAGCACCAGCACCCGGGGCTGGGCGGTCAGCACGGCGCCGATCGCCACCCGTTGCGCCTGCCCGCCGGACAGGGTGGCCAGCGGCCGGCGGCGCAGGTCGGCCAGGTCGAGCAGGTCGAGCACGTCCTCCAGCCGGCGGCGCATCAGCGGCTCGGGCACGCCCAGCTGCTCCATGGTGAAGGCCAGCTCGTCCTCGACCACGTCGGTGGTGAACGTGGCCGCCGGGTCCTGCCCGACCACGCCGACCAGGTCGGCCAGGTCGCGGGGGCGGTGCGTGCGGGTGTCTCGGCCGTCGATGCGGACGTGGCCGGCCACGCGCCCGCCGGTCAGGTGCGGCACCCGGGCGCTGATCGCGCCGAGCAGGGTGGACTTGCCGGACCCGGTGGGGCCGATCACCAGACACAGCTCGCCCTCCTCGATGGTCGCGCTGATCTGGTCCAGCACCGGCGCGTCGTAGCCGACGGTGAGGTTCTCGATCTCGATCATCGGCCCTCCCGGTCCGGCAGGAACGCCGGCGCCGCCGCGGCAGCGAGGATCCCCAGGGCGAGCAGCGGCAGGCCCGGCCAGCCGGTCGAGGCCCGCCAGGTGCCCAGCCCAGCCGGGTCGAGCAGCACCCCGACCCAGGCGATAGCGGCGGCCAGCACCCCGCAGGTGGTGATCACCGTCTCCGGCCAGCCCCACGGCTCGGGGCGGTACCGGGTGCGGCGCACCGAGGCGCCGGCCAGCACCGAGGCGCCGACGGCGAGCACCAGGCCCACGGCGAGCAGCACTGCCGACAGGGTGGTGGCACCGGTGGCGGCGAGCAGCCCGTACCCGCCGGCAGCCGCGGCAAGCAGTGCCACGATGAGAGCCGCCCCGACCAGGCGGCTGCCGCCCCGCTGCGCGCGGGCGTAGCCGCGGGAGTCCATCGAGGCGGCCAGATCGAGCGCCTGGTCCAGGGCGCCGGCGAGCACCGGGATGAGGGTGGCGGCCAGGCCGCGCAGCCCGCGGGCCGGTTGCCCGCGGAGCCGCTGAGCCCGCCGCACCCGGCGCGCGGCGGTGAGCAGCTGCGGTGCGGCGGACACCGCGATCACCGCGGCACTGCCCAGATGGTGCAGGGAGGCGGGCAGGCTGCGCAGCGCCCGGCGCGGGCTGGCCACGGAGTTGACCGCACCGACGGTCACGATCAGCACCGCCAGGGCAAACCCGGCGACCGCTGCCTGCACCAGCCCGGCCAGGTGCACCTGCCCGAGCAGGGAGACGTTGGTGAACCAGGGCAGGTCGACCGTGGGCAGGGTGAGCAGCACCGGGCTGGAGTCCGGCAGCCCGAGCAGGACGTAGAACCCGGTGCGGACTGCCACCACGACCGCGCCGAGCACGAGGCCCGCTTCCAGGGCACGCCGCCACGGTCCGGCCGGGCGGCGGGCCAGCGCCACCAGCACCACCGCGAGCAGGAGCAGCACGAGCACCGCCGGGTTACCCACCCGGGAGGCCGCCACCGCGCAGCCGGCGGCCCACGCCCACCAGGCGAGCGGGTGCCCGGTGCTGCGCAGGCTGTCGGTGTGCGGGGCGGCCAGGGTGGTCACTGCTCGGAGCTGTCCCCGCCGTGTGCAGACTCCCGGCGCCGGCGCACCACGAGCACGATGCCGGCGACGAGCACCAGGGCCACCACACCGGCGGCGATGAACCCCGACGGGTCGGAGCCGTCACTCTCCTCCGGCACGGCGGCGGAGGTCTTGTCGGCATCCTGGTCCGCGGTCGCGGTCTCGTCTGCGTCCCCGGTGGTCTCCTCGGCGGGCTCGGCCGGGGCAGCGGCTGCGGCCTCGGCGGGGGCGACCTGCGGTCCGGCGGAGCCGTCGAAGTAGCGCCAGCCCTCCACACCGCCAGGCGCCGGGTCGGCGTCGTCGGCGCCGACCTGGTAGCTGGCCCAGGCGTCGTCCTCGGCGTACCAGTAGGACCAGTAGGAGCCGGTGAACTCCTCCGGGCACGGGTCGGGCTGGTCATCGATGGTGCAGATCATCCCCGGCTGGGAGTCCTCCGGGGTGAAGCCGGCCGACTCGAGGGCCTCCCGGCCGCTGGCCGGGTCGCCCTCGGCGCAGCCGACCTCGATGTCCCCGCCCAGGTCGGTGAAGTCGACCACCACGGTCACGCCGTCGGTGCCGGTGCAGCCGCTGCCCGAGACGACCTGCGCCTGGGCGGCCGGCGCACCCAGGGCGAGCGCCGCCGTCGTGAGCGGGAGGAGTGCCGCCGCGGCGAGCAACCGGGCGGACCTGGCCGGGCCGGCCAGCAGGGTGGGTGAGGGGCGCATCGCTACCTTCCAGGGTGGGTCGCGACGGGTCCGCCCACGCACCAACCGTGGGACTCGGAACCCGCAGTCCGCGACGGGTCGAGAGTGCTGGCCTGAGGGCAGGTGCTCCGGCTCGCCGACAGGTCGGCTCACGGTTGCGGGACAGCGCCGGGCTCGCACCGGCTTCCCCTGGCTCCACGGCCTGTGTAGTTGTGCCCCTAGTCTCCCACCTCCGGCCGGTCGGTGACCACGGTCGGCAGGGGTGGTCAGCGCGCCGGGCGCTGCGCCATGCTGGGGGCATGCGCATCTACACGGGAACCGGGGACGACGGCAGCACCGGCCGGTGGTTGGGCGGACGGGTGGCGAAGACGGACGCGGTGGTCATCGCCTGCGGGGACACCGACGAGCTGGTCGCCCTGCTCGGCGTGGCCCGCGCGAGCTGTGCGGATACCGCGCTGGCGCAGGTGCTGCTGCGGCTGCAGCGCGAGCTGTTCGTGCTCGGTGCGGACCTGTCGGTCAACCCCGAGCACCGGGACCGGCTGGAGCCGGGCCGCTCGCTGGTCACCGCCGAGGACGTGGCCGGGCTGGAGGGCCTGATCGACGAGTGCGTGGCCGCCCACCCGCTGCGGCCGGTGTTCATCGTGCCCGGTGCCACCGTGCTCAGCGCGTACCTGGACCACGCCCGCACCGTCGCCCGGCGCGCGGAGCGGGCCACGCTGGCCGCGCGGGACGCCGGCGCCCCGGTGAGCGACGCCGTCACCCGCTACCTGAACCGGCTCTCCGACCTGCTGTTCGTGCTCGCCCGGCAGGCCGCCGGCGACGCGGAGGAGCCGGCCAGCCACGACTAGGACAGCACGTCCTTGGTGGTGAAGCGGCCGTAGGCCAGCGCCCCGAAGAAGGCGATGTAGCCGGCCTGCAGCACCAGGTTGCCGGTCAGACCGGAGAAGCTGATCGGCTGCCGGAGCAGGTCCGTCATGCCGAGCCAGTGGTGGGTGAACAGCCACGGGTGCAGCCAGGCGAGCTGGTCGAGCTGGCCGAGCACCTGGGCCACCACGGCGAGCACGGCGGTGGCGGCCATCGCGCCGACGCCCACAGTGGTGAGCGTGGAGAGGAACAGGCCGATCGCGCTCAGCCCGAGCATGGAGACCGCCACGTGCAGGGCCACCAGCGCCGACCGGGCCAGCGCCCCGCCGGGACTGACCGCATCCCCGGAGAGCAGGGTGGCCTCGCCCACCCCGAACAGGGCCGAGCCGATCGCCCAGCCGACGAGCAGCACCACCGCCGGAGCGAGCACGGCGAACACTGCGGCGCCGGCGTACTTCACCGCCAGCAGCCGCACCCGACCGGCCGGGGCAACCAGCAGGTACCGCAGGGTGCCCAAGGACGCCTCGCCGGCGATCGCATCCCCGGAGACCACCGAGATCGTCAGCGGCAGGAACAGCGGCGTGGTCACCACCAGTGCGGTCACCGCGACGAACATGCCGTTCTGGGTGACCTTGTCCAGCAGCGGCGGGCCCTCCCCCGGGCCGGGAGGTTCGGCGGAGAAGAACACCACCACGGCGAGCAGCACCGGGATCGCCGCCAGCGCGCCGAGCATCGCCCAGGTGCGGCCGCGCCGCAGCAGCACCCGCAGCTCGGAGGCGAGCAGCGCGGCCGTGTGGCCGCCCGCCGCGAGATCACCGGGCAACGTCGAACCCCTCCCCGGTCAGCGCCACGAACAGCTCCTCCATGCTCGGCCGGCGCACCTCGAAGCCGCGCACGCCCACCCCGGCGGCCACCAGCTCGGCGACCAGACGTTCCGGTGCCGGCGCGTCCTCGGGCAGTGCGGCCACCAGGTCGGTGCTGCCGTCGGCGGCCTGCTGCCGGTCGGTGACCGCCAGTCCGAGGCGGGCCAGCTCCGCGGTGGCGACCTCCGCATCCGGGGTGCGCAAGAGTACCTGGGCGCTGCCGGCCGCGCGCAGCTCGGCCAGCGTGCCCTGCGCCTTCAGCCGGCCCTGGTGCATCACGGCCGCGTGCGTGCTCACCTGCTCGACCTCCGCGAGGAGGTGAGAGGAGACGAGAACGGTAGTTCCGCCGTCGGCCAACGACCGGATGAGCGAGCGGACCTCCCGGGTGCCCTGCGGGTCCAGGCCGTTCGTGGGCTCATCCAGCACCAGCAGCTCACGCGGCAGCAGCAGCGCGTTCGCCAGCCCGAGCCGCTGCTTCATGCCCAGGGAGTAGGCGCGCACCTTCTTGGCGGCGGCCCGGGTCAGCCCGACCCGCTCCAGCGCCTCGGCGACCCGGCGGGAGCGGGTGCGTGCCCGGCCGCGCGGGTCGGCGGCATCGAGCCGGGCGAGGTTGTCCGCACCGGACAGGAACGGGTAGAACGCCGGTCCCTCGATCAGCGCGCCCACCTGCGGCAGCGCCGCGCCGAGCCCGCCGGGCACCTCCCGATCGAGCACCCGGGCGCTGCCGGCGGTGGCGGTGGCCAGGCCGAGCAGCATCCGGATGGTGGTGGTCTTGCCGGAGCCGTTCGGGCCGAGCAGGGCGAACACGCTGCCGCGCGGTGCGGCCAGGTCGAGGCTGTCGACGGCGAGCTGATGGCCGAAGCGCTTGGTCAGACCCCTGGTCTCGACGGCAAGGTCGGTCACCTCACCGCCTGCAGCGCTTCGACCGGGACGGCGCCGAGGAGCACCCGGCCGTCGTCGGTGATGAGCAGGCTGAGCAGGTTGGTGCCCACCGCATGGCCGCCGTCCACCGCGGTGGTGAGCTGGGCGAGCACCGGCTGGCTGCTCAGGTCGAGGGTGCCGGCGGGAGCGATCAGGATGCTGTCCCAGCCGGTGCCGACGTGCTCGATCGGCGCCCGCTCCCCCGGCGCCACGCCCTGGCCGTCGTGCTGGCCGAGCGTGACCTGCTCCACGGTGGTGCCGCTCGGCGGGGTGAAGTCGAACAGGTCGGGGTCCGGGGCGGTGAGGTCGAGGCTGGTGTAGCCCACCTGGAGGGCGGGCTCGCTCTGGCCGCGGGCGGTGATGGTCACCTGCAGGGGCAGGCCGGTCTCGCCGTCGACGGCGATGCTCACCTGGCCCACGAGCGTGTCCGTGGTCCGGGGCGTGAGCACCAGGTCGTAGGCGGTGCGGCCGGCGACCTGGACGTTCTCGCCGACGGTCAGGGCGGTGGTGGGGTCGGCGGCCTCGAGGACCTGCTCGGCGAGCTGTTCGGGGGTGAGGGTCGGGACCTGCTGGGCATGGTCGGTGTTCTGCGGGGCGGTGAGGTGGGTGGCGGTGTCGTCGCTGGAGTCGTACAGCCAGGCCTCCTCGCCGTCGACGATCACGTCGCGCTCACCGAAGGTGTCGAACACCTGCACCCGGGCCTGGTCCTGCTCGCCGACGAACACCCGGCCGGTGTGGTCGCTGCTGAGCAGGTCGAGTGCGGTGAGGACCTCCGCGGCCTGGCCGTCGGTGCCGGGCAGGTCGCCGGGGAGGCTGGGCAGGCCGAGGTCGGAGGTCTGGGTGAACTCAGCCGTCAGTGGCTGGTGGTCGTGGGAGGCGAGCAGGGTGAGCACCTGCTCGGGGGTGCGGTCCGGCAGCTCGTCGGCACCGGCGCTGCTCCCCGCGAGCGCGACCGAGGCGGCCACCACCACGGGAACGGCGGCGGCCGGTAGCCAGCGGGTCCAGGTGCGGGTCATCTCAGGTCTCTCCTTGCGCGGGCGGGGCTGGTGCGCGCGTCTGGTTCGACGGTACGCCGCGGATCGTCGATGTGCCAGGGGCGGGCGGCGGTGCACCCGGTTCGGCAGGTGCGACGGCGGGCGGCGC
>CAZMDO010000120.1:0-7455 GCA_964564445.1 uncultured Ruaniaceae bacterium
GCTCGGTGGTCACGAACGTGTGGACCGCGATGATCGACAGCTTCATCGCCCTGGAGCTCGAGGAGCACGCGCGCCACCAGGACGACACAGCCAGCCGCTCCTGACCCGACACGCCACTCACAGCACGCGCCGGACCACCGGCACCCGCCGCAGCACCAGCACCAACGCCGTGGTCACCACGCTAACCGCCACGAACCGGACCAGCAGCACCGGCCAGGACGTCACTGGCTCCCCCAGCACGCCCAGCCGCACCACGGTGGTCAGGATGAGGAAGTGCAGCGCGAAGATGCCCAGCGTGGCGGCGGCGACCGGCTGCGCCAGCCGCATCACGGCCGGCCGGGTGAGCACCCCCGCCACTCCCCCGGGCCGGACGAACGTCTGCGTCAGCAGCACCACCAGGCAGGCCAGCACCGCCACCGTCGGACCGTAGTAGTTCGCCGGGAACCACTGCTGCAGCCACTCCGGCGCGCTCGGGTTCTCCCACTGCCAGGTCAGCAGTGCCATCAGCGCCACCACCACCGCGCACGCGGGCGGCACGGCCCAGCGCGGCAGCCGCACCCCACGCAGTGCCCAGCCCATCAGATAGGCACCCAGGTAGGGCACCCACCAGGTCCACGCCGAGGTGGGCACCCCGAGCCGCTCCCCGCCCGGCAACAGGGGAAACATCGACAGGATCGGTACCAGCCACGCACACGCCGCGGCCAGCAGCCAGGCCCGCCGCCCAGTCTGCGCGATCCACGGGATCAGTACCGGGGTGAGCACGGACAGGCCCAGCACGATCCAGAAGAAGTACAGGTGCGGGGCAACCTTCCCGGTCAGCACCAGGCCGACGGCGTCCCGCCAGTCCTCGCCCCACCCTCGCGTGGTCAGCACCAGGTCCGTGACGTAGACCGCGTTCCAGAACACTGTCGCCGGCACCAGGCGCAGGGCACGCTTGCGCAGGTAGTCACCGCTCCCGCGGAAGCGCTCCGGGTCCAGGGCGAGGGTGCCGGAGAGCATCACGAACACCGGCAGCGCCCACATCAGCGGCAGGTCGAGCGAGCGGGCCACCCAGCCGTTCACAGTCGTCGTCGAGGTCGGGTCCGCCACAGTGGCCCCCATCGTGTGCACCAGCACGACGGCGTAGATGGTCACGATCCGCAGCCAGGTCACCCAGGGGATCGCGCTGGAGGTCGACGGCACGCCGCCACTGTGCCACAGCCCCGGGCGGCGAGCCCGTCTAAGGTGTGCAAGATCCCCGACCGGAAGTTCCGACGGGAGGTTCCGACCGGAAGTGCACCAGATGCCCCACCCGCCACCCGACGAGCACCTCGTCCGCACGCTGCTGCGCCACCAACATCCCGATCTGGCCCACCTTGAGCTGCGGGCTGTCGACGGCGGCTGGGACAACCGGCAGTGGCGTCTTGGCACCGAGCTCGCCGTGCGGCTGCCGCTGACCGACCGGGCGCCCGACCTGCTGCAGAAGGAGTGGGACTGGCTCCCGGTGCTGGCCCCAGACCTGCCTCTGCCGGTACCCGTGCCGCTCCGCCAGGGGCTGCCGTGCGACCGGTTCGACCGGCCCTGGAGCATCGTGCGCTGGGTCGAGGGCGAGCCGGCCGACCGAGCCCCGACCACCAGCGCGAGGTCCGCGGGCGTGCTCGTGGCCTTCCTCAACGCGCTGCACCGGTCGGCACCCGCAGACGCACCGGTCAACCCGCCTCGCGGACTCCCGCTGCACCAGTCCGGGCCGGTGGAGACGTGGTTCCAGCTCATCGCCGACCATCCGGGCAACCGGGCGCTCCGGGAGCTGTGGGCCGAGGCCGTCGCGGCTCCTGGATGGCCCGGTCCGCCGCTGTGGCTGCACGGCGACCTGCACCCCGCCAACGTGGTCACCAGGGCAGGCGTGCTGGCCGGTGTCCTCGACTTCGGCGACCTGTGCGCCGGGGACCCCGCCTGGGACGCCTCCGCCGCCTGGCTCCTGCTCCCCCGCGGTGCTGCCGGCGTGTTCTTCGCCTCCTACGACCACACCGACGATGCGCTGATCACCCGCGCCCGCGGATGGGCCGTGCTGCGTGCGCTCGCACTCATCCAGGTCGGCCAGAATGGTCGGCACGGACTACCGGGCGGAAAGCCGACGTGGGAACCGGCCGGCTACGCCGCGCTCGAGGGCGTGCTCGACCACTGACCGAGCAACGGCAGCAGGTACGGGGCGGCCGACCGGGTCTGGACCGGCCGTCCACAGGTCTGGAGTCGCCTCGCTGAACCCCGCCGGTTACCGTCGAGTCCCGAGCACCTCCTACGAGAGGCCACCATGACCTCCCCCACTGACGTGACCGCCGTCGACCATCTCGACCTGGAGCGCTACCTCGGCCTCTGGTACGAGATCGCCCGCCTGCCGATGCGCTACGAGGACGACGCCGCCAGCAACGTGACCGCCAGCTACGCCCTGAACGAGGACGGCTCTATCCAGGTGGACAACCGCTGCTTCGACGCCGACGGCCAACCCACCCAGGCCCTCGGCCGGGCCACACCTGCCGGCGACTCCCCCGCCCAGCTGGAGGTGACCTTCCTGCCCGAGCTGCTGCGCTGGATCCCGTTCACCAAGGGCGACTACTGGGTCCTCAAGCTGGACGAGCAATACCAGCACGCCCTGGTCGGCACCCCTGACCGGGCCAACGTCTGGTTCCTGGCGCGCACCCCACGGGTGGAGAGCGCGACCGAGCGGGAGTTCCTCGCGGAGGCCACCCGGCAGGGCTTCGACCTGGACCGCCTCATCCGGCCTCGCCAGGACGGCGGTCGCGTCACCGACGACCTCCTCACCGAGCAGGCCGACTGAGTCCGCGGCCCCAGATCAAAACAGCACCTGCACCCACCCGCGCGTACCGTCCACCCGGATGAGCGCGCCGTCGCGGATCTGCTGCGTGGCACCCGGCACGCCCACCACTGCGACCAGTCCGTACTCGCGGGCGACCACCGCACCATGGGTCATCAGTCCGCCCACCTCGGTGACCAGCCCGGCGATCGTCACGAACAGCAGCGACCAGCTCGGATCGGTGGCGGCGGTGACCAGGATGTCCCCGGGGGCAAGATCCGCCTCGGCGACGTCCCGGACCACCCGCGCCCGACCTGCCACCACGCCCGCAGAGACGGGCAGACCCGCCAGCGCGCCGGCCGGCGTGTCCGCGCGCCGATACCTGACCCAGCACCGCCTCACCGTCGGAGGTGAGCACCCGCGGTGGGGTGAGTGCCTGGAACGCCTCGTGCTCACGTGCTCGGCGGTCGATGGCCTCCCGGTCCACCTGGCGGGTGCGGACCGCCTCGGCGAGCTCGTCGAAGGTCAGGAAGAACACCTCCGCCGGCTCGGCCAGCAGTCCCTCGTCGGCCAACGACCGCGCCTCGGCCAGCAGCGCCCGCTTGTCCAGCAGGTACCGGCTGACCATCCCGTAGTTCGGGTACTCCCGGTAGCCGGTGAACGTCCGCAGCCGGTCGAACATCCGCTGCGTCTCGGCGGCCTTCTCCGCCCCGCCCGGCAGCGTGCGCACCGCGCGGAGCACCTCCTGCCCAGCCAGCCTGCGCCGTCGCCTGCTGGAACACGGCGGTGGTGACGCAGAACCCGCCAGGCACGTGCGCGCCGTCCACCATCGCGAGCTCGCCCAGACCGGCGGCCTTGCCGCCGACCAGCGGCAGCTCCTCGCGGCGCACCCCATCCAGGTCCAGCACGTACCGGTCGGTGTCCCTCGCGCCAGCGACCTTCCTCATCGATTCCCCCTCAGCCGTCGGCCCGGCCGGTCACCGGAAGCGTGAGAGGACTCTCGCCCGGGCGCGCGCTCCAGGGTGGCCTGCCACTCGGCCCGGGTGATCGAGAACCGCAGGTACCGGGTCGGCTCATCCGCGAACACCGTGGCCTCCCCCAGCCCGGCGTCCAGCATCCGGAGCCGCTGCAGGATGCGCACCGAGGCAGTGTTGCTCGCCGGCGCCTCCGCCCACACCCCCACCAGGTCGAGCACGGTGAACGCGTAGCGCAGACCGAGCCGTGCGGCGGCGGTGCCCAGCCCCTGCCCCCACCGGCTGGAGGGTCCGATCACGTACCCGAGCTCGAGCACCTCCGGATCCTCCCCGTGCAGGTCCACATATCCGACCAGCTCATCCTCGAGCACGGCGGTGAGCCGGTGGAGGGTGCGCGGCGGGTCAGCGATCAGGTCGGTCCAGAACGCCAGCAGCTCCCCCTCCGGCAGGTCGTACCGCCAGCCGGCGTCGCGGCAGAAGTCCGGGTCGCTCCCCCACGCGGCGATGGCAGCCGCGTCTGCGGGCACCATCGGACGGAGCCGGAGCACCGAGGGCGCCGTCATGCCTGCCTGCCGTGGGTGCGCCGGAGCAGCGGTCCGGTGCACCTGCCGAACGAGCGCAGCGGGAGGGTCAGCGTGCGGTGGTCCACCGACCCAGGCTAGGCCAACCCGGGCCCAGTACCGCGGCCGGACCGTCCGGGTCAGCCTCGGGTGAGGCGGCTGAGCAGCAGCAGCACCAGCGCCACGCCGCCGACCGCAGCACCCACGATCGCAGCGAGGGTGAGCGGGTCCGAGCCGCACCCGGCGTTCAGGAACGGCACCGTGGCCGCGGTCCGGCACAGCACCCGCTGGGACACGTAGGTGATCACTGCCGCGAACAGAGCCATCGCGGCGACCAGGCCCAGCCCCAGCGCCCAGCCACGTCGCACCGTCCTGCCGGAGCCCGATGGCCGCACCGTCGCCTCACTCCTCCGGCTGACCGGCACCGGCGGCAGCCGCGGCGACGGCCTCCTCCGGTGCGGTCTCCTCCGGTGCGGTCTCCTCGTTCGCGACCGCCAGGTAGGCCGCGACGATAGCCTCAAGGCCCTCGTTGATGCTGGCTGCCCCGGCCAGCTCCAGGCGGAGATAGTGGTCGGTGAGCTGCTCCAGCGCGTGCGCCCCCGCCTGCACTCCGTCCAGGTCCCCGGTGCCGACCAACCCCTGCACGCTGGCCACCAGCGCAGCCGCCTGGCCCGCCACCGTGCCGTGCTGCTCGGTGGCGGCCGCCACGGCATCAGCGACCATCTGCTCCCCGCACTCCAGCGCCGGCCCGGGCGGCGCACCGCGAGCAGCCAGCTGCGACGCCAGCAGGGCGACGGCATCGAGCCCCGCCGCCTGGAGCCGGCCCGGTGCCCCCTCGGCCGCCGACCCGAGCTCGGTGGCACCGTCGATGATCGGGTCCACCTGCTCGGCGGTGACCAGGCCAGCCTCGGCCGGCTCGCCGGCGCCCGGCCCGGCCGGAGGCACGATGGCCGGTGCTTCCTGCGCCGGACCTGCCTCCTCCTGGGCGGCGAGGTCGGCGCCGACCTCCTCGACGTACTCGGCGCCCTGGCTCTCGTGCTCGGCGAGCGCCTGGTCGTAGTCCTCCAGTGCACTGAGGTAGCTGCCGGCGTCCACCATGCCCTGGATGGCGGCCTGCTCCCGGGCCGGCAGGCCCTCCTTCAGCCGGTCCAGCTCGGTGTCGGCGTGGTCACCCTCGGTCGCGGCGGTACCGGCCGCAGCCTCGGTCTCCTTGTCGGTGGCGGCATCCGCCTCAGCGGACGACTTCATCCCGGCCAGGTCCATGTCCTTGCTGTCCAGCCCGGCCGCGGACAGGGCGATCTTGAGCACGAAGCTGCTGATACCGGACTGGATGTCCGCCAGGGCGCTGAACAGCCGGCCCAGCGTCTGCTCGTACAGCCACTGCGCGGCCACCTCGTACCAGGCCGGGTCCTCGGGCTCCTCGCCGCGGGCCCGTTCCTGCGCCTCCTGGCTCTTGGCCTCGGCCTGCTTCCCGGCCTCACCCGCCTCCGTCAGTGGCTGCTGCGCCTCGGTCTGAGCCTGCTCGGCCGCCTCTGCCTGGGTGGCGGTCTCCTCCGCCTGCTGCCGCCCTGCGGCGGCGTCCGCCTGCTGCTGCGCGCTGGCCGTCCGCAGCGTGCTCCCGACGCCGATCGGTTCGCCCTGGAGCGCCACGACCGCTTCCCGGTGCTGGCCGGCGTCCACCGCAGCCTCCTCGTACTCTCCCCTCATCCGCCTCTTCGCGGTGGCCAGGTCGGCGCGTACCGCAGTGATCCGGGTGAGCACGCCCGGCCAGTAGGCGTACCCGCCGTCGCCGCCCGCGCCGAGTACGCCGGCGGGTCCAGCGCCGATGGCAGTGTCACCGGCTCCGCCGCCCTTCGTCGCCTTCTCGATGTCCCGGTCGATCTCCAGCGACTTCTGGGCGTCGGGCGCCACCTGGCGGGCTTCCTGGAGGGCGAACTGCCTGAGCAGGGCACCCTCCCCGGTCTGCTCCGCGGAGTACAGACCCGTGCTGCGACCGCGCACCCGGACCACCTGCAGACGTTCCTGAAGCTTGCGGTGGTACTGCGCCTTCCAGAGCTTGGTGCCCGGGATCTGGCGGCTCACCTGGATCCGCTTCAGGCGGGCGAACGCTCGAGCCGTCTGCGGAGCGTTCCGGATTCGGGCCGGTATCCGTCGGATGCTCCGCAGCACCCCCGCCCCACGTGCGACGACGGTGCCGGCCGCCGCTCGTACGCTGCGCACCGCCTGCCGTCCGGCTGCCCTGGTCCCGAAGCTGATGAACCGTCGTACCCGGGCCAGCGGGGTGAGGACCCGGCGCGCGGCCCGGATCCCGACCCGGACCCCCTGGCTGACCGCGCGGCCCGCCCCGCCCACCGGCGCGGTGAGCACCCCGATCACGGTCCCGGTGAGGCTGGTGCCGAACTCGCCGGCCTCCTTGTTCATCTGCTGCACCAGCCGGGCACGCTCGACCGGATCGTCGGTCATCCTGGCGCGCATCACGTTCAGGACGATTTGCACGATGCCGAGCAACGAGTTCAGCGCCTTGCTGGCGGTGCTGACCAGCAAGGCGATGAGGCTGACCTGGAGCGCCACGGCCGCCACGGCCGCACCCACGCCCGCGAGCCAGGAGAACAGTGCCGCGCCCGCGGCCACCAGCGCCGCGATCGCGCTCACCGCTCCGGCCACCTGGTCGACCATCGCGAGGATGCCCCGGAACCGTTCGATGCCGCTCTGGATCGAGGCGATCGTGCCCTGCTCGCTGCTGTAGACGTTCTCCCCGGTGAGCCGGTCCCAGGCGGTGACCATCGCGTCCTCCGGAAGGAGCGAGCCGAGCAAGGCCCGGCCCACGGCGGAGTCGACCCCGAGCGTCTGCGCGATGGTGGAGTCCGGGTAGCTGAAGCCCATCGAGGCCAGCCGGAGCCCTTCGGCGCGAGCGAGCAGCTCCTCGTGTGCCGCAGTGGCCGCAGGGTCCGCCCCGGCGTCCATGACCGCCGCCACGTCCGGTGCGACCGCTGGTGCGGCGGCGGACCCTGGCCCACCCTCGGTCGCGGCCGGTACGGGTGCGCCACCCCCGGCCCCGGCGGCCGCGCCACCCCCGGCCCCGGCGGCCGAACCTCCCCGGGCTCCGGCGGCCCCGCCTCGCCGGCGGCGA
>CAZMDO010000121.1:0-7437 GCA_964564445.1 uncultured Ruaniaceae bacterium
TGCTCCGGCTCATCGACGCCCTCGAGGACAGCGACGACGTGCAGAACGTGTTCGCCAACTTCGACGCCTCCGACGAGGTGATGGCCGAGCTGGACGCGGAGGAGTGAGCCAGGCGGCGCGTGTGTCGCTCGCGGGCGGCACGCCGCCGACCTGAGAGCCTGGGGGAGTGAGCTTCCGCATCCTCGGCGTCGACCCCGGGCTGACCCGGTGCGGTCTCGGCGTGGTGGACGCCGGACGCGGGCGCTCGCTGCGCCTGGTCGAGGTGACCGTGGCCCGCACCGCTGCCGACGAGGACCCGGCGCAGCGGCTGATGCGCATCGGGGACGAGATCGAGGCGTGGATCACCCGGCTGGCGCCGGACGCGGTGGCCGTGGAGCGCGTCTTCGCCCAGCACAACGTGCGCACCGTCACCGGCACCGCCCAGGTGGCCGGGCTCGCGATGGTGGCGGCCGCCCGTGCCGGCATCCCGCTCGCCCTGCACACCCCGAGCGAGGTGAAGGCCGCAGTCACCGGTAACGGCCGGGCGGAGAAGGCGCAGGTGCAGGAGATGGTCCGCCGGCTGCTCGACCTCGAGCACGCACCCCGGCCCGCCGACGCCGCCGACGCCCTCGCCCTGGCGATCACGCACGCCTGGCGGGCCCATGCCGTGGGCACCGCGCACCGGGCCGGCGGCGGCCAGCAGACCGCAGCCCAGCGCGCCTGGGCCGCTGCGGAGACCCGGGCCCGGTCGGCGCGCCGCTACCCTCGCGGCAGCGTCACCGGGTAACGTGACCGTAGTACAGATGTTCTCACGCGGAGGGACGGCAGGATGATCGCATCGGTCTCGGGGCAGGTGGAGCACGTGGGGCTGGACGCCTGCGTCGTGGTCGCCGGCGGGATCGGCTACCGGGTGCACACCACGCCGGCCACGCTGGCGACCGTGCGCACCGGCACGCAGGCGACGCTGGCCACCAGCATGGTGGTGCGCGAGGACTCGATGACCCTGTTCGGCTTCGCCGAGGCCGAGGAACGGGACGTGTTCGAGCTGCTGCAGACGGTCAGCGGCGTGGGCCCGCGGCTGGCGCTGGCGATGCTCGCCGTGCACACCCCGGACGACCTGCGCCGCGCCGTGGCCGCCGAGGACGTCAAGGCACTGACCATGGTGCCCGGGATCGGGCAGAAGGGCGCCAAGCGGATCCTGCTCGAGCTCGGCGACCGCCTCGGTCCGGCCACCGACACCGCCCCGACGAGCGCCACCGCGGCCCCGGCCGGCGGCCCCCGCACCGACGTGGTCGCTGCGCTGACCGGGCTGGGCTGGCCGGCCAAGGCTGCCGAGCAGGCGGTGGACACGGTGCTCGCCGAGACGGGGGAGGACGCCGACACCGCCGGGGTGCTCCGGGCAGCCCTGCAGCAGCTGGGAGGCAACCGGCATGGTTGAGGCCGAGGACCGGATGCTGGCCGCTGAGGCGGACGAGCTGGAGCGGGCGGCCGAGGCGGCGCTGCGCCCGCGCCGGCTGGCGGAGTTCATCGGCCAGCCGGTGGTGCGCGACCAGCTGTCCCTGGTGCTGGACGCGGCCGTGGCCCGCTCCAGGCCACCGGACCACGTGCTGCTCGCCGGACCGCCCGGCCTGGGCAAGACCACCCTGGCCATGATCGTGGCCAGCGAGGTGGGCGGTGCCCTGCGGATCACCTCCGGACCGGCGGTGCAGCACGCCGGTGACCTGGCCGCGATCCTGTCCTCGGTGCAGGAGCACGACGTGCTCTTCATCGACGAGATCCACCGGCTGGCCCGCCCGGCCGAGGAGATGCTCTACCTGGCCATGGAGGACTTCCGGGTGGACGTGGTGGTCGGCAAGGGGCCCGGCGCCACCGCGATCCCGCTGTCGCTGCCGCCGTTCACCGTGGTGGGCGCCACCACCCGCTCGGGGCTGCTGCCCGCGCCGTTGCGGGACCGGTTCGGGTTCACCGCGCACATGGACTTCTACTCCACCGAGGAGCTGGAGCAGGTGCTCACCCGCTCGGCCCGGCTGCTCAGCGCGGACCTGCACGCCGACGCCGCCGCGCAGATCGCCGCCCGCTCCCGCGGCACCCCACGGATCGCGAACCGGCTGCTGCGCCGGGTGCAGGACTGGGCCCAGGTGCGCGGCACCGGTGTGCTGGACCTGGCCGCGGCGATGGCGGCGCTCGAGGTGTTCGAGGTGGACCCACGCGGGCTGGACCGGCTGGACCGCGCGGTGCTGGACGCGCTGTGCCGCCGCTTCGCCGGTGGCCCGACCGGGCTGACCACCCTGGCGGTGGCGATCGGTGAGGAGCCGGAGACGGTGGAGACCGTGGCCGAACCGTTCCTGGTGCGGGAGGGTTTCATGGTGCGCACCCCTCGAGGCCGGGTAGCAACCTCGGCGGCGTTCGCCCACCTGGACCTGCCGCAACCTGCGGGGCCCGCGGCGCTCTGGGACTGAGCACCGGCCCCCGCGACGACCACCGGGAGCGCTGTGGACCCAGGCGCGAGCAGCCGGCCTGTGCGGAATCGGCCGGCGTGGTTCGTCGCACGTTCGATCTCGCCTAGAATCAGGCGGAACCCGATTTCGAAGCACTGGAGTGTGCCCGCTCATGGATCCCTTCATCCTGATCGTCCTGGTCGTCGGCCTCGGCGGCCTGCTGCTGCTGAACTGGCGCACCCGGAAGAAGCAGCAGGAGCAGCTCTCCTTCCGCGACCGCCTGGTGGTTGGGCAGAGGGTCCAGACCGTCGGCGGCGTGATCGGCACCGTCACGGCGTTCGAGGGCGACTACGTCACCATCGAGTCCACCCCCGGGACGGAGATCGTGTTCCTCAGGAAGGCACTCGCCGCCCTGGTCGATGACCTGGCCGGACCGGACTCCGACGAGGACTACCCCGAGGACACCGAGTCCGACCCGGCCGACGCCGAGACGACCATCGACCCGGGTGAGGAGACCGAGCAGGGCTCCGCCGCCGTCGTGCGCAGCCCGGAGGTGCCCGAGGGGACCCGCTCCGGCGCGTCCCCGGACTCCGGCGAGGACGACACCCCGCGCAGCACCCAGAACTGACCCCTCCGGCTCCGGCGCCGGCAGCACACGGAAGAAGACCCCGTTGGCAACTCGATCACGACGAGTGCGTCCGCTGCGCACTCTGACCGCCCTGGTGTTCCTGCTCGTCCTCGTCTACGGCGGTCTCGGCGCGAACAGCCTGTGGGGCAAGGGCTCGATGACCCCCGGGCTGGCCCTGGACCTGGAGGGCGGCACGCAGCTGATCCTCACCCCGAGCGCCGAGGGCGCCGAGATCACCGACGCGCAGATCAAGGAAGCCATCCGGATCATGCGCCAGCGGGTGAACGCCTCCGGCGTGTCCGAGGCGGAGATCTCCAGCCAGGGCGGCACGAACATCGTGGTGCAGCTGCCCGGTAACCCGAGCGAGGAGACCATCCAGCTGGTGCAGGCCAGCGCGCAGCTGCGGTTCCGCGCCGTACTCACCCAGGCCGGGCCGGGCCAGATCGACCCAGGTGCCGTGGCCGAGCAGCAGAACCAGTCCGACGGCGGAGCTTCCGGGGACCAGGCCTCTTCCGGGGACCAGGGGTCCTCCGGGGAGCAGCCCACCGACGGTCCCGGCGCGGAGGAGTCGGCCTCCCCCTCGGGTGGCACCGTGGGCGGAGCCGCAGCGCGCGCCACCGGGGACGACCCGAGCGACCAGGCCAGCGACGAGGCGACGGAAGAGCCCAGCGACGAGGCCACGGACCAGGCCACCGAAGAGCCCAGCGACACCCCCAGCGAGCAGCCGCAGGGCTACACCCAGGAGGAGATCGAGGCGGCGGCACGCCAGGCGGCCGACACCAACGGGGACGGCAAGCTCTCGGACACGCCGGCCACCGATCCGACCAGCGCCTCGGACACGGCGTGGATCACCGAGAAGGTGATGTACGACTTCTACATGCTGGACTGCACCGACCCGGCGAACCTGGCCGGTGGCGGCGGTGACGACCCCGACCAGCCACTGGTCGCCTGCGCCGCCGAGGGGAACGCGAAGTACATCCTCGGACCCGCCGAGCTGGAGGGCACCGACGTGGCCTCCGCCAACTCCGCGCTGGGCACCACCCAGTCCGGTGCGGTGACGAACGAGTACATCGTGCAGCTGAACTTCACCTCCGAGGGTGGGCAGAAGTTCCGGGAGGTCACCCAGCGGCTGGCTTCGTTGGCCTCCACCGGGCAGAACCAGTTCGCCATCGTGCTCGACCGGCTGGTGGTCTCCGCGCCCAGTGTGGATGAGGTGATCGCCGGCGGACAGGCGCAGATCTCCGGGTCCGCGGCGAACCCGTTCACCCAGGACCAGACCATCTCGCTGGCGAACCAGCTGAACTACGGGTCGTTGCCGATCACGTTCGAGCTACGCAGCCAGGAGGAGATCTCCGCCACGCTGGGCACCGAACAGCTCGAACGCGGCATGCTCGCCGGGCTGATCGGTCTCGCACTCGTGGTGGTGTACTCGATCGTGCAGTACCGCGGCCTGGCGACGGTCACGCTGCTCAGCCTGACGATGGCCGGCGCGCTCACCTACGGCTCGATCACCGCGCTCTCGGAGCTGATGGGCTACCGGCTCTCCCTCGCCGGTGTGGCCGGGCTGATCATCGCCATCGGTATCACGGCGGACTCCTTCATCGTCTACTTCGAACGCATCCGTGACGAGGTGCGCGAAGGCAGACGCCTGGAGGATGCCGTCGAGCTCGGCTGGGCCCGCGCCCGGCGCACCATCCTGGCCTCGGACGCAGTGAACCTGCTCGCCGCGATCGTGCTGTACACCCTGGCCGTCGGCGGAGTGCGTGGATTCGCGTTCACCCTCGGCCTGACCACGGTGATCGACGTGATCGTGGTGATGCTGTTCACCCACCCGATGGTTCAGCTGCTGGTGCGCACCAAGTTCTTCGGTGATGGGCACAGGTTCTCCGGTCTGGACCCGGTGCACCTGGGTTCGACCGTGCCGATCTACCGCGGCCGGGGCCGGCTGCGCACCGGAGAGTCGATCGCCGAACGGCGCCGGGCGGCGGAGGTTGCCGCCGCGCGTGGGTCCAGCGCGTCCGGCTCCGCGGAGTCCGCGGACTCTGGTGGCTCACCGGCCGAACCGGACGATCCGCCCGGTGGCTCCGGGAGCGATGCCGCCGAGCTCTCCTCGACCAGCCGGAAGGGTGATCGGTGATGGCCAGCTTCGCCAAGTTCGGCAACGACCTGTACTCCGGTCGGCGGTCCTATGACATCGTCGGCAAGCGGCGGGTGTGGTTCACCATCGGGGTGGTGGTGATCGTGCTGTCCGGGCTGCTGCTCGGCATCCGCGGCCTGAACCCCGGGATCGACTTCCGCGGCGGCTCGGAGTTCACCGTCTCCAACGCGCAGACCCTGCAGCAGGACCTTGCCCAGACGGCGCTGGACCAGGTGGTCAGCGACCAGGTGGCTCGGGTCAGCAGCGTGGGCAGCTCCACGGTCCGGGTGCAGACCGAGTCCCTCACCGAGGCGCAGACCCAGCAGCTCGGCGAGCTGCTCGCCGAGGCCTACGGCACCACCCCGGATGACGTCACGTCCTCGTTCGTCGGGCCCACCTGGGGGCAGGACGTGACCGGGAAGGCGATCCAGGGTCTGGTGATCTTCCTCATCCTGGTCTCGGTGGTGATGACGCTGTACTTCCGCCGGTGGACGATGGCGGCCGGGGCCCTGGTGGCCCTGTTCCACGACATGGTGATCACCGCCGGGATCTACTCGCTGGTCGGCTTCGAGGTCACCCCGGCAACGGTGATCGGCTTCCTCACCATCATGGGCTACTCGCTGTATGACACCGTGGTGGTGTTCGACAAGGTCCGGGAGAACACCGACTCCGTCACCGAGCAGACCAGGTTCACCTACGCCGAGGGCGCGAACCTCGCCGTGAACCAGACCCTGGTGCGCTCTATCAACACCTCCGTGGTGGCGGTGCTGCCGGTGGGTGCGATCCTGTTCGTGGGCGCGTTCCTGCTCGGCGCAGGCACGCTGCGGGACATCGCGCTGGTGCTGTTCATCGGCATGCTGGTGGGCACGTTCTCCTCGATCTTCATCGCCACGCCCGCCCAGGTGGCGCTGTACGAGCGGAACCCGACGATCAAGGAGCACACCGCCAAGGTGCTCGCCACCCGAGAGCGGCGGCTCTCCGAGGCCGAGGCCGAAGGTCTCTCGCCGGCCTCGGTGGCGGTCGGCGCGGCCGGTCTGCGGGCCGGTTCGCACCAGGGGCAGGCGGCCCAGCCCCGCCGCAAGCCGAAGCGCAAGCGATGACGCCGGCCGCGGTCTCTGCCCGGCTGCAGGACCTGATCTCCAGCCGGGTGCGGGATGTGCCGGACTTCCCGGAGCCGGGCGTGCTGTTCCGGGACATCACCCCGCTGCTGGCCGATGCCACCGCGTTCTCGGCGGTGATCTCCAACCTCGCTGACACCTTCGGTGGCGAGGTGGACGCCGTGGCCGGCATCGAGGCACGGGGCTTCCTGTTCGCCGCTCCGCTGGCCGCCGTGCTGGGCTGCTCGCTGATCGCCGTGCGCAAGGCCGGTAAGCTGCCGCCGCCGGTGCGCCGCGCCGAGTACCAGCTCGAGTACGGCAGCTCCGTGCTGGAGGTCTCCGAGGAGGCGATCCGTCCCGGCTCGCGGGTGGCGGTGCTCGACGACGTGCTCGCCACCGGGGGCACGGCGGCGGCGGCATGCTCGCTGCTGGAGCAGTGCGGCGCGACGGTGTCGGGCCTCGGCTTCCTCATCGAGCTCGCCGCGCTGGGCGGGCGCGAGCGCCTCATCGACCGGGACCTGCACACGCTGCTCACCTACTGACCGCGCCCGCAGCCGACCGGCAGGACACCGTCGTGCGCCCTGCCACGCCGCTGCCGCCGCCACGCAGGATGGCCGCGCGTGCGGCGTATCATGGCCGAATGAGCGAGGATCTGGCTGCTGAGACGGCACAGGATGCCCGGCCCGGGCATGCCGTGCCGCCGGCCCGGGTGCGCTCCAGGCTGGTCCGCTTCGGCGGCCGCGGCCACTCCACCCCGGCAGCCATCGAACCGCTGATCCGGGTGGTCCGGGCAAACCACCCCCGGGTGGACACCTCGATCATCGAACGCGCCTACCGGGTGGCCGAACGAGCCCACACCGGGCAGCTGCGCAAGAGCGGCGACGCCTACATCACCCACCCGGTGGCCGTGGCGACGATCCTCGCCGAGCTGGGCATGACGCCGTCCACGTTGGCTGCAGCCCTGCTGCACGACACGGTGGAGGACACCAGCCACGCCCTGGCCGACCTGCGCAAGGACTTCGGCGACGAGATCGCGCTGCTGGTGGACGGCGTCACGAAGCTGGACAAGGTCACCTTCGGGGAGGCTGCGCAGGCGGAGACGGTGCGCAAGATGGTCATCGCGATGGCGCGCGACATCCGGGTGCTGGTGATCAAGCT
>CAZMDO010000122.1:0-7431 GCA_964564445.1 uncultured Ruaniaceae bacterium
CTCGACCAAGGGCGGTCCCTTGGTCGAAAGTTCAAACCTGACCCATTTGGGGTGGCTGACGGGGCTTGAACCCGCGACCCCCGCGACCACAACGCGGTGCTCTACCAGCTGAGCTACAGCCACCAAGTGCATGCCGGGACCTGCCGCGGCCTGCGGATGTCCAGTGTAGCGAAGTTCCGGTGGCGCTCAGACCACCGGAGCTGTGCGTTCGGCCACCCCGCCGGGTCGCTCACTCCGCTGCGGGCGCGGGCGCGTCCTGACCGGGGAGCGTGGGGGAGGCGGTGATCAACGCCGCCTTCTGCTTCGCCGTGGCCGAGTCCGGACCGACGCCCTCGGGCAGCAGCACGCTGCGGTAGTAGCGCAGCTCGTCGATGCTCTCGGCGATGTCCGCCAGCGCGCGGTGGCCGCCGTTCTTCGCCGGGGAGTTGAAGTAGGCACGCGGGTACCAGCGGCGGGCGAGCTCCTTCAGCGAGGAGACGTCGATGATCCGGTAGTGCAGGTGGTCCACCAGCGCGGGCATGTCCCGCTCCAGGAAGGCCTTGTCGGTACCGACAGAGTTACCGGCCAGCGGCGCCTTCTTCGGCTCTGGCACGAACTGCTTGATGTAGTCCAGCACCCGGGCCTGGGCATCGAGGAGGGTGGTGCCCTCGGCGAGCACGTCCAGCAGCCCGGAGGTGGTGTGCATGGTGCGCACCACCTCGCCCATCTGTGCCAGTGCCGGCGCCGGCGGGGCGATCACGATGTCCAGCCCCGGGTCCAGGGCGTGCAGCTCGGAGTCGGTGACGATCACCGCGATCTCGATCAGTGCGTCATCGGCCAGGCTCAGCCCGGTCATCTCGCAGTCGATCCAGACGATCGGGTCTCTCTGGCCAGCAGCGGGTGCGGTACTCACCGGACCAGCCTAACCGGGCCGTGGGACAGCACAGCGGCCCAGGGACGAGAACGTTCCCGTCCCTGGGCCGTGGGGTCGCGGGGTGCTGCCGGCCGCATCGGCCCGCGCCGCCACCCGCGCGGGCCGAGGCGTGCTCAGCTCGCGCGGGTGAAGGTCTGCGGGTCGCAGGGGGCCGGAGACGACGAAGGGCGGCCGGTGTCCCGACCGCCCCGCGCTGCCACCCATGCGTTGCGCCGGTCCCGGAGCCGCTGCCGGATCGTCCTGCGCAGCTGGTTCTCGGCGTGAAGGTGTGCCTGCTCGAGGCGTCGTATCTCGTACAGGATGAGGGTGTCCATGGATGGGCCTTCCGGTGGTGGCGGGATCGTGCCCGGTGGGGCACGGAGAGCCACTGTTCCACCGGCGACGGCGCAGGTCACCTCTTTTTCTTCCGCTCACCTGGCCGGGTGGCTACTCTGGCGCAGATGACCGACCATGTGGTGCTGCTGCGCGGGGTGAACGTCGGCGGGCGCACGCTGACGATGGCGGACGTGCGCGCGGCGCTGGCCGAGGGCGGGTTCCCCGGTGCCCGCACGGTGCTGGCCAGCGGGAACGTGCTGCTGTCCAGCGAGCACGACACTGCCACGGTGGGCTCCGCCGTCGAGCAGATCCTCACCGAACGGTTCGGCTACCAGGCTCGGGTGCTGGTGCGCACCGCCGAGCAGCTCGCCCAGGTGGTGGCCGACTACCCGTTCGACACCGACGAGTCCACCCACCACCCGTACGTGGTGTTCTGCCGGTCCGCCGAGGTGCTGGACAGCCTGCGGGCCGAGCTGACCGAGCTCGACCCGGCCGAGCGGATCGCCTCCGGCGGCGACGTCCTGTACTGGCAGACACCGCGGGGGCGCAGCCTGGACACGCCCGTGGCCAAGACGCTCGCCCGGGCCCGGTACACCGCCGAGGTCACCACCCGGAACCTGCGCACGCTGCGCCGTCTGCTGCCCTGAGCGCCCGCGGTCCGTCAGCGGTCGGTCTCGGCCAGCACCCGGAGCAGGTGGTGCTTCCACCACGCGTAGTCGTGCCCGCCGGTGACCACGGTCAGCTCCGCGGTGCCGCCGGCCGCAGTGCAGGCGGAGTGGAAGTGCCGGGCCTGGTCGACCATCGTTCCCTCGTCGGCACCGGCCTGCACGTGGAAGGTCGACCCGGTCGGATCCAGCTCACCGCTGCGCACCCGGTCCACCAGCTCCCCGGGGACGGGGTTGTCCCGGCGCGGCTCTGCGCCGCGGACGTACCAGAACGACCCGGACTGCACGATCGCCTCCCGGGCCAGGTCCGGGCGGAGCAGCACCGCCCCGGCCGCGGCCAGGCCGCCGTAGCTCTGCCCGGCCACCAGCACGTGGGCCGGGTGCAGGCCCGCGCCCACCTCCTGCTCCCGGCGCGCCAGCGCCGCCGCGAGCAGCCCGGCCGCCCGTTCCGGGTGCGGCAGGTCCGCGGCGCGCCGCTCGGGGGAGTGGCTCTCGATCAGCAGCAGCTCCAGGGCGAGCCCGGCCCGGCGCAGCGCCGCCTCCAGGCCCAGGGCTAGCCACTGCTCGCCGTCGAAGCACACCAGCAGCCGGCGTGGATCGGTGCCGGTGCGCACCTGGTGCACGGTGCGCGGCTGCCCGTCCGGATCGGTGAGCTGCCAGGTCCGTGCGGTGGAGCTGAGGTCGGGGACGGGGCCCCAGGCGGGGTGCTGGTAGGCGTGCGGCAGCACCAGCACGCTGGAGGTGGCCCCGAGGGCGTGCGGCTGACGTCGCGGGTTGTGGGGGTCCGCCTGCCCTGCCCGGTGCACGCCCAGCCAGCCTTCCCGGGTGCGGCCCGCATCCCGCGGCAGGTGCTCCTCGGCGACGATCCGGTACCCCCAGGTGCCGTCCACGGGCAGCAGGTAGGTGGCGTGCCACACGTCGGTCCCGGGAACCTGCTGCAGCAGCGCCGGGGTCAGGTCCTCCCGGTGGGCATCGGTGATCCCGTTCAGGTGCACCAGCACGTCGACGGCGGAGCGCGGCTCCCGCCAGAGGAACGTCACCTCCGCGCAGCGCCGGTCGCCCGCCCGGCGTTCCGGGCCGATCACCGGCGTCGTGGGCTCACCCGCCCAGAGCCGTTCCGCCGCGCCGGCGGGGTCGGCCGCCTCGGCGATCGCGCGCAGCCAGGTGGGTGGGGCGATCGGGTCGAGCGTGGTCGGGCCGCTCACCGGGCGCTCCCCGCCGTGCTGGTCGCCGAGCGGCGGCGGTCCACCGGCACCACCATCGGCCGCCCGGTCTCCGGGTCCTCAATCACCCGGGCGGACAGTGCGAAGGCCTGCTGCAACCGCTCGGGGGTGAGCACCTGCGCAGCGGTCCCCTCGGCGAGGATCCGCCCCTCGCTCATCAGCACCATCCGGCTGGCGTACCGGGCGGCGAGGTTCAGGTCGTGCAGCACCGCCACCAGGGTCCGGCCCTGGGCGTGCAGCGTCGAGCACAGGTCGAGCACATCGAGCTGGTGCGCCACGTCCAGGTAGGTGGTCGGCTCGTCCAGCAGCAGCACGGGCGTCTGCTGGGCCAGGCTCATCGCGATCCACACCCGCTGGCGCTGCCCGCCGGAGAGCTCATCGACCATCCGGTCCGACTGCTCGAGCATGCCGACCTCCGCCAGCGCCGCCTCCACGGCCTCGGCGTCCTCGACCGACCACTGCCGCAGCAGCCGCTGGTGCGGATAGCGGCCGCGGGCCACCAGGTCGGCCACGCTGATCGCGTCCGGGGTGACCGGCGACTGCGGCAGCAGGCCCACCCGCCGGGCCACTTCCTTCGTGCCGTACCGGGAGATGGCCCGCCCGTCCAGCAGCACCTGCCCAGCGGTGGGGGTGAGTAGCCGGCCCAGCGCCCGCAGCAGCGTGGACTTCCCGCACGCGTTCGGTCCGACGATCACAGTGAATTCGCCAGCGAGCACCTCCAGGTCCAGACCGCGGGCCACGGTTCGGCCGGGGTACCCGAGGTCCACCTGGTGGGCCACCAACGGCGCTGCCGCGGGTGCTGGAGTGCGGGACGATGGTGCTGCCATGAGGTCCTCTCAGGTTCGTCGGGCGAGCAGCCAGATCAGGTACAGGCCGCCGATCGCCGAGGTGATCAGCCCGACCGGGGTGCGCACCCCGAAGTCCACCTGCTGGCTGATCAGGTCGGCGGCGGCCAGGAGCAGGGCGCCGAGCCCGAACGTGGGCAGGATGCTCACCCCGCCCCGGCGGGTCAGCCGCGCCACCACCTGCGGTGCGGCCAGCGCGATGAAGGCGATCGGTCCGGTCGCAGCCACGGCCACCCCGGTGAGCACCACCGCGAGCAGCAGGGCGGCGAACCGGTACCCCTCCGCGCTCACCCCCAGCGCCTGGGCCGAGTCGTCGCCCATCTCCAGGTAGGTCACCGCGCGGCGGCACACCAGGATCGCCGGGATGAGGACCGCCACCGCCACCAGCACGCTCAGCGCGTGCGGCCAGCCGCGGCCGATCAACGACCCGGCCTCCCAGCGCTGCACCGTGTCCGCGTCCGTGATCGAGGCACGGACCATCAGGAAGGAGGTGATCGCCGCCAGGATGGCCGCCACCCCGATGCCGACCAGCACCAGCCGCATCCCGCCGCTGACACCGTCCTTGCGGGCCAGGGCGTAGACCAGCAGCGCGGTGAGCACCCCGCCGGCGATCGCGGAGGCCGCCACGGCCGGTACCGAGCCGTCGAAGAGCAGGATCTGGACCACTGCGCCGGTGGCGGCCCCGGTGGTGAAGCCGATGATGTCCGGGGAGCCGAGGGCGTTGCGGGACAGGCTCTGGAACACCGCGCCGGCCACCCCCAGGCTGCCGCCGACCAGCAGTGCGGTCAGCAGTCGCGGCAGCCGCCGCCCCACCACGGTGCGCAGCGTGCGCTCGTCACCGTGTCCGAACAGCGCACCGACCACCTCGGCCAGGGACAGCTCGATCGTCCCGGTGCTCAACGTGACCACCCCGAGGGCCAGCACCGCCACCGCGAGCACCGCCCCGACCAGCAGCGGCCGCGGATCCACCCGCAGCGACCACGGGCCTGCGCGCAGCACCCACCCCCCGACCACGCCGGCCCGGGAGATCCCGGTGCGGTGCGCCGTCGCCGGCCTCACAGCGAGGCCATCCGCCGGGAGCGCACCAGCGCGACGAACACCGGACCACCCAGGACCGCTGCCGCGATCCCGGTCTGCAGCTCCGCCGGGGCGACCGCCCACCGGCCGAGCACGTCCGCGGTCACCAGGAACGCCGGCGCCACCACCAGCGTGGCCGGCAGCAGCAGCCGCTGGTCCGGTCCGACCACCGAGCGCACGATGTGCGGCGCCGCCAGCCCCACGAACCCGATCGGCCCGGCCGCCGCCGTGGCAGCCCCGGCGAGCAGCACCACAGCCAGCGCTGCCCCCGCGCGCACCAGGGCGGGGTTGGCTCCGAGCGCCCGGGAGGTCTGCTCACCGAGCGCCACCGCGTTCAGCGCCGGTCCGAGCAGCAGGCACAGCAGCACACCGGCCAGCACCAGCGGCAGCACGGTGAGGATCACCTCGAAGGACCGGCCCTGCAGCGACCCCACCGCCCAGAACCGGAAGTCGTCGAAGGCTCGCTCGTTGCTGAGCAGGACCGAGCGGGTCAACGCGGTCAGCACGATCGCGACCGCCGCCCCGGCCAGCGCCATCCGCACCGGGGTGGCCGCCGACCGGTGCGCACTGCCGAGCAGGTACACACCCACCGAGGCCACCGCTGCGCCGAGCAGCGCCAGCGGCAGGTAGCCGGCCGGTCACCACCCCCAGGTGCGCGATCCCGATCACCACGGCAAACGCCGCACCCGCGTTCACCCCGAGCAGGCCTGGTTCGGCCAGCGGGTTGCGGGTGACCGACTGCATCAGCGCACCGGCCAGCCCGAGCGCCGCCCCGACCACCACGCCGAGCACTGCGCGCGGCAGCCGCGAGGCCACCACGATCACGTGGTCGGTGCTGTCCGGGTCGTAGGCGGTCAGCGCGTCGACGACCACATCGAGTGCGATGGCGTGCGAGCCGACCGCCAGCCCGCCGACCCCGGCCACGGCCAGCACCACCAGCGAGCCGAGCACGAGCAGGGTGAACCGGCGGGCAGCCTGCCCGGCTGTGGGGCCGGTGCGGGTGTAGGCGCGGCTACCGGCCCGGGCGCGGGTGCGCCCGGGCACGGTGGTCGCGGCCTGGCCGGTCACTGCCCGAACTCGGCCACCACGGCATCCACGAGCTGCATGCCGGAGTAGTAGTCGATCCGGAACGAGGTGGGACCGAGGGGCACCACCGCACCGGAGGAGACCGCCGCGGTGTTCGCCAGCAGCGGGTCGGCCAGCATCGCCTCGGCGTTGTCCTGGCCGGCGGCCACCAGGAACGCCACCTGTGCGCCGGCCAGTGCCGTCGGCAGGTTCTCCGCGGTGTAGCTGGACACGTCCGAGCGGGTCTGGGCGGCGATGTCCTCCGGGCCGGACTGGTACTCGAAGCCGAGCCGGGTCAGGATCGTGGCCTGCGCGCTGGACTCGGTGAACATCCGCCCACCTTCGGCGCCGTTGTAGGTCAGGGCCGTCACCGGCTGGTCGGGCAGGGCGATCTGCTGTGCCGCGGCGGCCACGTAGTCGTCGAACTCCTGCACGGCCGTGGCTGCCTGGTCCTCCAGGCCGGTAGCCTCGCCGAGGATCGCGGCGAGGTCCTCCCAGGAGCTGCTGCCGTAGTCCAGCAGCACGGTCGGTGCGATCTCGCTGAGCTGGTCGTAGGCCTCCACCGTGGCGTCCTGGCCGATCGTGGAGCCGATGATCAGGTCGGGGGCGAGCGCGTCCACCGCCTCCAGGTCGAGCTCCAGGTTCGGGTAGAGCACCTCGACGCCCTGCTCGGTGGCCACGTCCGCCCACTGGGAGAAGAACCCGTTGTCGTCGGTGAGCGGACCGGGGCTGGTCGCGGCGCTGGCCACCACCGGGGCACCGATCGCCAGCAGGGTGCCGGTGAGGGTGATCGAGGTGGACACGATGGTCGTCGGCTGGGCGGGGATCTCGGTCTCACCGGCGGCGTGCTCGATGGTGCGGGGCCACTCGCCCGTGGTGGCATCGTCGTTGCTGGCGGTGTCCGCGGCGCCCGGGGCGTCCTCGGCGTCGGCGGTCGCGTCGCTGCCGCCGGAGCAGGCGGTCAGGGCCAGTGCGGTGCCGACGGCCAGCGCTAGCGTGGCGTGGAGCCGGGTGCGGGCACGGGAACGGAGGGACACGATGGAGGTCCTTTCGACGGGAGTCAGGAGAGGGGCGCCGGGCGTAAGGTTACCCTTACCTAACATGTTGGCGGGCTGTCCGCAGGAAATGTGGTCCAGGTCATGCCGCGGATGAGGGCTCCCGGGATGGTGGGGGAGCGCGGGCTGGTGCGCTGGGTTCGTGTGTGGGCGCGGGCGGGTGCGCCCGGCGATGGCCGCTCGGTCTGAGGACGTGGTGCTGCGGCCAGCCGAGCCGATAGGCTGCCGGCGGCGATGGATCCCGCCGGGGCTGCGTGCCCGAACCGCCGCGAG
>CAZMDO010000123.1:0-7411 GCA_964564445.1 uncultured Ruaniaceae bacterium
GCGCCCACCGCCGCGGTGGCCGAGCCACGCACGCTCCGCCGTCGGGTGCGGCTGCGGCCGCTGACCGTGCTGCCCTGGCTGGTGGTCGCCGCCGCGGTGGCGATGGCACTGTTCCCCGGGCTGTTCACCACCTACGACCCGATCGCCGGGGACGCCACCGCCGCCCTGGCCGCGCCGAGCAGCGAGCACTGGTTCGGCACCGACGCCACCGGCCGGGACGTGTTCTCCCGGGTGGCCTACGGCGCGATCCACTCTCTGTCCGCCGCCCTGATCGCCGTCAGTGTGGGCCTGGCGCTGGGTACTGCGATCGGCGTGACCGCAGGGTCGGTGGGCGGAACGGTCGAGGACCTGCTGATGCGGATCGTGGACGTGCTGCTGGCCATCCCGACCCTGCTGCTGAGCCTGAGCGTGATCATCCTGCTCGGCTTCGGCACCACGCAGGCGGCGGTCGCGGTCGGGGCTGCGTCGGTGGCGGCGTTCGCCCGGCTGGCCCGCTCGGAGGTGGTGCGGGTGCGCCAGTCGGACTTCGTGGAGGCGGCGTTCGGCTCCGGTGGCCGGCCGGTCGCGGTGATCGCCCGGCACGTGCTGCCCAACTCCCTGACCGCCGTGCTCGCCCTGGCCGCCCTGCACTTCGGCACTGCGATCCTGGCGATCGCCACCCTCGGCTTCCTCGGCTACGGTGCCCCGCCACCCACCCCGGAGTGGGGGCTGATGATCGCCGAGGGCCGTAACTACGTGGCCACCGCCTGGTGGCTGACCACCCTGCCGGGTCTGGTGGTGGTGGCCGTGGTGCTCGCGGCGAACCGGATCAGCGTGACCATCGGGAAGAGCTCATGAGCCCCCGACCGCAGCAGCCACTGAGCACGACGGCGGAGCCCACCGGGGCGGGCGCACCGCACCGTGCCGCGGGCGCACCTCCCGTGCTGCAGGTGCGCGACCTGAGCGTCGCCTACGCCACCCGGCGCGGCCGGCTGGCCCAGGTCACCCACGAGGTGTCGCTGAGCATCGCCGCCGGGGACGTGCTTGCCCTGGTCGGTGAGTCCGGGTCCGGCAAGACCACCACCGCGCAGTCGATCATCGGGCTGCTGCCGTCGGCCGGCCAGGTCGTCGGCGGGCAGGTGCTGCTGTCCGGCACCGACATCACCGGCTGGTCGGACAAGCGGATGGCGCACGTGCGCGGCTCCCGGATCGGCTGGATCCCGCAGGACCCGAACAACTCCCTGAACCCGGTCAAGCGGATCGGGGACTCCCTGGCCGAGGTGCTGCGCATCCACCGGTGGGGCGACAAGGCAGCCATCGAGGCGCGGGTGGTCGAGCTGCTGGACCGGGTCGGCATCCCCGACCCGGCCGCCCGCGCCCGGCAGTACCCGCACGAGCTCTCCGGCGGGATGAAGCAGCGGGTGCTGATCGCCTCCGCGATCGCGCTGCAGCCGTCGCTGATCATCGCCGACGAGGCCACCAGCGCCCTGGACGTGACCGTGCAGCGCACCATCCTCGACCTGCTCGACGAGCTCCGGGCCGAGACCGGGGCCGCGATCCTGCTGGTCACCCACGACCTCGCGGTGGCCGCCGACCGGGCCACCGAGATGGTGGTGCTCTCCGGTGGCCGGGTGGTCGAGTCCGGGCCCAAGGACCGGGTGCTCACCGACCCGCAGTCGGACTACACCCGCCGCCTGCTCGCCGACGCGCCCGCCTTCGCCACCACCGCCCGGCACAGCGTGCGGGAGGTGCGCGAGACGCTGGCGGCCACCGCCGAGGCAGTCCCGGCGATCGAGGCCGTGGACCTGGTGCAGGACTTCCGCCTCGGCCCGCGGGCCCGGTTGCGGGCCGTGGACCAGGTCTCCTTCACCGTGGCGCCAGGCACCACGCACGCGCTGGTGGGGGAGTCCGGATCGGGGAAGACCACCACCGCACGTGCCGTGATGGCCTTCACCCGGCCGACCTCCGGGCAGGTGCGCATCGCCGGCACGGACATCCTCAGCCTGGGCGGGCGGGAGCTGCGCGAGTTCCGGGCCCGGGTGCAGATGGTCTACCAGAACCCGTTCTCCTCCCTGGACCCGCGGCAGAGCGTGGGCTCGATCGTCGCCGAGCCGCTGCGCAACTTCGGGATCGGCGGCCGCGGCCGCGCTGGGCAGAAGGAGCGGGCCGAGCGGGTCGCCGAGCTGCTGGACGCCGTGGCCCTGCCCCGCGCCCTGGCCGAGCGCCGCCCCGCCGAGCTCTCCGGCGGGCAGCGGCAACGGGTGGCGATCGCGCGGGCACTGGCCCCGCAACCGGACGTGCTGGTGCTCGACGAGGCGGTCTCCGCCCTGGACGTGAGCGTGCAGGCGCAGATCTTGCGCCTGCTCGCCGACCTGCAGGACTCCCTGGGCGTCAGCTACCTGTTCATCTCCCACGACCTGGCCGTGGTCCGCGACCTGGCGCACACCGTCACCGTGCTCAGCCAGGGCCGGGCCGTGGAGGCGGGCATCACCGAAGAGGTGTTCACCCACCCGGCCGAGCCCTACACCCAGGCGCTGCTGGCCGCGATCCCCGGCCGCGGCGTCCCCCTGGGCCATGGCGCACCCGACCCGGCGGTGGTGCCGTGACCACCGGCGCGGCACCCGCCCGCCACCTCGGGTTCTTCACCCGGCTGCTGGACGACGCCCCGCCCGCCGAGCGGTACCGGCTCGCCCTGGAGCAGATCGAGCGCGCGGAGGCCGCCGGCTACGACGCGGTCGCCGTGGCCCAGCACCACTTCGACGGAACCGAAGGCGGACTGCCCGCCCCGCTGCCGTTCCTCGCGCACGCGGCAGCGCGCACCTCCCGGGTGCGGCTGACCACCGGGGTGGTGACCCTCGCCCTGGAGAGCCCGCTACGGGTGGCGGAGGACGCCGTCGTGCTGGACGCCCTCAGCGGCGGCCGGCTCGAGCTGGGCTTCGCCTCCGGCGGCTCCCCGGCCGCGTTCGCCGCGCTCGGCCTGGACTTCGCCGACCGCCGGGAGATCTTCGAGACCAACCTGGCCACCGTGGAGCGGGCGCTGGCGGGCGGCCCGGTGACCGGCGAGCCCGGCGGCCTGCTGCTCTACCCGCCCGGCGGCACCCTCGGGCAGCGGATCTGGATCGCCACCTTCTCCCTGCCGTGGGCGATCGAGGCGGGCCGCCGCGGCCACGGGCTGATGCTCTCCCGCACCCAACCGCGCCCCGACGACGCTCGCGACGCGTCCCTGGCCGAGGTGCAGAACCCGCTCATCGACGCCTACACCGAGCACCTGCCGGCCGGCGTGCCGCCGCGGATCAGCGTGGCCCGCTCGGTGCTCGTGGCCGAGGACGGCGACCGGGCGCGCGCTCTGGCCACCGCCGGCCTGCGCCGTGCCCCGTTCGTGGCCAAGACCCTCGGGACCAACCCGGCCGAGGCCTCCCTGGAGGAGCTGCTCGCCGCCACCGACGCCCACGCCGGGACCCCCGAGGACGTGCGCGCCACGCTCGCTGCCGACACCGCCCTGGCGCGCGCCACCCACCTCTCGTTCCAGGTGCACTCGATGGACCCACCGCACCAGGACGTGCTGCGCTCCATCGACCTGATCGCCACCGACGTCGCCCCGCACCTGGGCTGGGCACCCGCAGGAGGACCCCGATGACCGCTGTGCACCCGGCACCCGCTGCCGCCGCGCTCGCCCCCGGCGCCGGCGCACCCGACCTGATCGACGCCCTGCTGCACGTCGCCCCCGGTGACCGGCTGGACGGCCTGCGCCGTGCCCGCCCTGCCCAGCGGGAGCACACCCAGAAGGCCTACGAGGCGCTGCTGTGGCCGGTGGACGAGGCAGAGGTGAATCGCACCGAACGTCTGGTGCTCGCCTGGTACGTGGCTGAGCTGCACCGGCACGGTGGTCTGGCCAGCCACTACCGCTCGTTGCTGGAAGGCGTTGCCGGCGACGGCGCAGCCCCCTCGGGTGCATCCCTCACCCGGGCCGTGGGTGAGCTGGTCCGGGTCAGCGCGGGGTCCGGCCCGTACGGGGTGTACCGGGAACCCGGGCTGGCGGGGGAGTCCACCGAGGGGCCACGGCTGCAGATCGTGGCGGACCTGGGCGCCGGGCTGGCGGAGGTGCTCGGCCCCCGGCTGACCGCCGCCCTGGAGCACGCGCACCTGCTCACCTTCCGCCCGCGGGAATCCTCCGCCGAGGCGCTGCAGGCCCTGCTGGACGCCGGCTGGTCGCCCACCGGGATCGTCACGATCTCCCAGCTGGTGGCCTTCCTCAGCTATCAGGTGCGGGTGGTGCACTCGTTGGCGGTGCTCGCCGGGAACACCGACCAGCAGGCCGCTGCGGCCGAGGTCCGCGGTGCCCCGCCCGCCCCGGCGCCCCACCCCGCGTTGCCGCGTTCGGGCGCTCCGGTGGCTGCGGATCCGACGGGACGAGGCAACGCGGGGGGAGAGCCTGCCGGTGCCGTGAGCGTGCCGACCGCGGACACACCGCCGGAGGCACCCGGCCAGGGGAGTGATGCTCCCGCGGCACCAGGCTCGGCACATGCTCCCGCGGGAGCGGTCCAGGGCGGTGGTTCCAGCGAGGCGTCGCAGGTGCGCACCTACCCGGACCTGGACCGGCCGGAGGCGTTCACCCAGGAGCCCCTGGGCTGGGTGCCCTGGCTGGAACCCCTCGCCGAGGCCGAGCTCACCGAGCGGCACTACGCCGGTCTGGTGCAGCGGGCCCGCGGCGCCAACCCCTACTTCGCGCTGCTCGCGCGCGACCCGGAGGTGCTCGGTGCCCGCACCCGCGCGGACCTGGACATCTTCACCAACACCGACGGCGGCCTGGGCCGGGCGGAGCGGGAGCTCGCCGCCGCAGCCACCTCCCGGGTGAACGGCTGCGTGTTCTGCGCGCACGTGCACGCCCGCGCCGCGGCCCGCGAGTCCGGTCGGACCGAGGACGTGCAGCGGCTGCTCGATGAGGGGGTGGACGTCCGCATCGACGCCACCTGGGACGCGGTGATCGACGCCTCTGCCGCGCTCGCGGTCACCCCGTCCGTGCTGACCGGCGAGCACGTGGCCGCGTTGCAGGCCGCCGGACTGGACGACCAGGCGGTCGTCGACGCCCTCAGCAGCGCCGCGTTCTTCAGCTGGGCCAACCGGCTGATGCTCTCCCTCGGCGAACCCCGGGTGCCCCGCCGCCGCTGAGGCCCGGCCCCACCTGCAACGTCAATAAAGATCGGGCACCGATGCCCGATCTTTATTGACCTTGCGGGCCGGGTGGGGCGGTGGGGTGGGGCGGGGCGCCGCGGGTCAGGACACCAGCTCGGCGACCGCCGCCGCGGTGGCCGCGCACTCGGCGATGATCTCGGAGTCGCTGCCGGGGCGCGGGCTGAGGATGGTGAACACCCGCTGCCCCTCCGAGGGGATGCCCAGGGAGAACAGCGCCGGTGCTACCGACCCGTCCGCGGCCACCACCCGGCTCGCCTCCGGCTCCACCTCGAGCGCCCCGCTGGCCACCCCGTCCACCCGGTGCGCCCGCACCTGCCCGGTGGCCGCCAGGGAGCACACCAGCGGATCGGCGCTGGAGGTCACGGTGGGCGCGTGCATCCATGCGTCCAGCAGCACCTCGGCCCGGTGCCGCGCGGTCGGCGTCGCCGCCGAGGTGCCGAGGTAGCCGGCCGCGTCGGCGGTCACCTGCAGCCCCGGGCCGGTGAACGTCAGCAGCCCGGCGCGGTGCAGGGCGAGCAGCTGGGCGCCGCGCACCGCCGGTGGCCCGCCGGACATCATCGCACCCCAGGTCATGAACCGCCGGTACGGGGCCAGGCTCGCCCCGCTCACCCCGGAGAACGCCACCAGCGGTGCCACCACCCGCCGCGCGTCCCCGATCGAGCGCATCGCGGCCTTCACCGGGCTGCGTTCGGCGAGGTAGGCCTGCGCCAGGTCGGCCTCGATGTCGGCGACCACCCAGTCGTGCGCGGCCTGGGCGTCGGTGAACGTCAGCCCGGCACCGGGCCGCTCCAGCCGGACCAGGTCCAGCCGGTCAGGTTCGTGGGTCACCGCCTCGGCCACGATCTGCGCCCAGTCGACCTCCGGAGCCACCTGCAGCTGCTTGAGCAGCACCGCGCCGGAGCGGATCGCCTCCGGACGCTGCTCGTGCAGCACCGTGTAGTAGGCGAGCATCGCGTCCCGGCGGATCGCGGGCAGGATCTCCGCGGCGAAGTCCCAGCGGCGGTGCCGTCCGGTGGCCAGCAGCGCCTCGAGGCTGCGGTGCGGCAGCTGGGCCGGCGCCCCCACCGGGGGCTTGTTCCGGTACGGCACTCCCCGACGGGAGCCGACCACCAGGTGCGGTTCGCCACCGGAGGGAAGATAACGGAGACGTCCGAGACCTGGCCGAGTGCCGTCGTCGGCCACGAACCGACCGCCCCGCCCCTCGGTGAGCAACGCCATCACGTCGAAGAAGCCCATCCCCATCCCGCGCACCAGCACCCGCCGGCCCGGGGCGGCGGCGGACAGGTCCTGCTCGGCCGGGTGCCCCGGTGCGATCCACGGGTGGCCGCCGGCGGGCGTCTCCTCGGTCGCGGGCAGCCAGCCCAGGCAGAGCACGACGGCGTCGCTCACCAGGGTGCTGCCGTCGTCCAGCGTCAAGGCGGTCCGGCCGGATACCACCCGGCTGCTGGTCACCGTGGCACGGTGGGTCACCAGCTGTACCGACGGCGGAAGCGCGGCCACCGTAGCCGCGAACACCCAGTGCAGGTACTGCCCGTAGAACGGGCGGGAGGCGTAGGTGGCCGCCGTGGTCCGGCCGGCCTCCTGCCGTACCCAGCCGGGCACCTCGTGCTCCCCGGCGGCCACCTGGCGGGCCCACTCCAGCAGGCTGGGCCCTTCACCGTCCAGGTACGCGGTGGTGCCGCTGGCCGGCCCGTTCATCAGTAGCAGCGCGGACTGGTCGGTGCGCCAGGTGCGCCCCGGCCCGGGTGGCCAGGGGTCGATCACGTGCAGGCGCACGGGTCCGGCGGGCGGGTTCCGGTGCCAGTGCCGGGCCAGCCGCAGCAGCACCTGCGTGCCCCGCACCCCGGCACCGACGAGGGCGACCTCGGCGCTCATCGGAACCACCGGTCGGGTGTGGACATGCTCACCATCATGGTGCGAGGAGCGCCCGATCCGTGCAGATCCGCCATCGGAACCGTATCCTGAGACGTCGTCGAGACCATCGCACCCGCCCACCCGTCCCGAACCAGGAGTCCCATGTCGGTAGCGCACTCCCAGCGCGTCGCGACCCGCGAGCCCGGCAGCGACCGGGCCGTGGTCGAGGCCGTGCGGGCCGGCCAGATCGGCCAGTACGCGCTGCTGTACGAGCGCTACCGGGACGAGGCGCTGCGCATCGCCCGCCGCCAGGTCGGCCCGGAGGAGGCGCAGGACCTGGTGCAGGAGACGTTCGCGCGGGTGCTGCGGGCGATCCAGAACGGCG
>CAZMDO010000124.1:0-7374 GCA_964564445.1 uncultured Ruaniaceae bacterium
GTGGAGGTGGCGGGAATCGAACCCGCGTCCGACGATGAAGAACCAGGGCTTCTCCGGGTGCAGTCCGCTAGCAGTGTTTCTCGGCCCCAGCGATCACGCGGACAAGTCGCTGACGGGCTCAGTCACCTTAGAAGTTCACGCGGCCCAAGTGACCCGGGCTACGTGCAGTGGCTCTCTGGATGACGCCAGGAACCGGGTCGAGAGCAATCCCGGGCTGACGGACTTCAGCGCTCGCTCAGGCGGCGAGGGCGAAGTCGGTGCGCTTGGAATCGGCACCTATTGGTTTGCAAGGAGCGTTGACGAGATGACCTTGCATCCTCGACCCGCTTCTCCTGGAACGACGATCGTCGTCGAAACCGATCACCCCCCTGTTGAGTTGTCAACCACCGGGCGGACCCGGCAGCTGTCATTCTAGAGGGTCCAACCCCGCCGGTCGCCTCTTTATTTCCGGCCTGACGGCGGAGCTCGCCCAGGGCGGTCAGCTCACCGCTTCTTCCGGTCCGACGGCGGAGCTCGCCCAGGGCGGTCAGCTCACCGCTTCTTCCGGTCCGACGGCGGAGCTCGCCCAGGGCGGTCAGCTCACCGCTTCTTCCGGTCCAGCAGGAGGGCAAGGCCGATGCCGACGAGCCAGATGTCCTTGGCGAACACGGTGCCCTGCTGGCTCGGGCGGATGCCGTCGGACTCGGTCAGTCCCGGGGTGCGAAGGTACATCCACACCAGCGAACCGGAGAAGGCGGTCAGCGCCAGTCCGGCCAGCCGCCTGGGCACGAACGGGACGAGGAGGGCGGCGCCGAGGGCGAGCTCGCCGGCAGCCAGATACTTGCCGAAATCCTCCGGCTCCAGGCTGCCCAGCTGTGGGAAGGCGTTCACCGCCATGTCCTGCAGCCCCTTGGCGGTCTCGGCGTCCAGGCTCAGCTTGTTGTAGCCGGAGTTCAGGATGAACGCTCCCGAGGTGAGCCGGAGCGGAAGTCGGTGCAGGGCGAAGGCCATCGCGTTCTCCTCGTGATCGGGTGCCAGTGGTCCGGTGCCAATCTACCGACATCGGCCACCCGCGCGCCCACCGGGAGCTCACCAGCCGCCGCCCCCGCCACCGCCGACACCGGCACCCACTGAGCCGCCGGAGAACCCGGAACCGGAGGAGGTCGGCACTGCCGCCATCCCACCGGTGGAGGTGAAGTCGGTGAAGTTCTCGATCGCGCCCGCAGTCCAGAAGGGCGTGGCACTGACGTACCAGGTCGGGGTGGTCACGGGGTAGCCGGCCGCGGCCGCCTCGGCGAACACCTTCGTCCAGTGGTCGGCTACTCCGAAGGCAATCGCGTACGGCAGGTAGCGGGAGAAGATGTCCTCGGTCTCCTCGAACCTCAGCTGCTGAGCCTCTGCGGTCTCCAGGTACGTCTTGAAGCCGAGCACCTGGGCCAGCACGGCGGTACCGGCGGCTGTGCGTGCGGGGGCCGCTACCGCTGAGCAGAGCACGACGATGCCCAGCAGCACCAGGCCCAGGCCCAGCACCCCAGCACCGATCGTCAGCCCGAGGGCGAACGTCAGCACGACTCCTGCGACGAGCACGAGCACCCCCCAGCCCGCCCACCGGCGGCGCACCCGCTGCGGGGAGGCGGCGAACCACCTGCGTTCCACCACCGTGTCGTACAGCTCGGCTTGCGCCTGCGACATCGAGGCGGCCAGCTCCGGGCCCGCGGTCTCCATGTCGACGACGGTGCCGCTGCCGGGAAACAGGGCCCGCAGCACGGTCTCCTCGAACGGTGCCAGCCCGGACCAGTCGGCGTGGTCGGCGTCGGTGGCCCGGTGCAGGTCCCAGGCCTTGGCGTCGTCCTCGTCCCCGTCCTTCTCGACGATCCTCAGGTAGCCGCGGACGGCCAGGTCGATGATGGTGGCGTGCACGTCATGGGTGTTGGCGACCTCGTCCAGCAGGGTGCCCGCCGCCCCGGGGCGTACCCCCTCAGGTGGGGTGAACTGGACGGCTACGGGACGTCGTCGGGCTGGGCCGACCTGCCCAGATGCTGGGGAGGCCGGGAACAGCCCGGGGGTGAGGCCGAGGTAGGCGCGGTCCCGACCGCGCCTGCGCGCTTGCCAGACCACCCCGGCCCCGCCGAGGAGGGCGACCAGGGCGGCCACGATGCCCGCCGGACCCGCCCAGCCCATGAACGACCCCCAGGTGACCCGCTCTACGAGGACCGGTGCTGCGCCGTCGAACGTGCCCGCAGGGAAGGAGACCACGATGCTCATCCCCTCCCCCTCATCCAGCTGCTGGTGGCCGAAGCTGGCCACCGGACCGGAGAAGGAGTGCTGCTCGCAGCTGCGGTCGGACCCCACCCGACCGGTGTAGCAGGCGGCATCGAGCACCGGGGCCGGTCCGGACAGGGCGACGGTGATGTTCTGCAGCGGCACCTCCCAGCCGGAGCCGATCACGTTCCAGTAGATCTCGTCGCTGCCGTCGACGCCCGCGCCCGGGGTGGGGATGCCGGTCACGGTGTAGCTGACCTGGTACTGCTGCACGCCCTCGACCTCGACGTCCTCGTCACCGATGTAGACGGCCAGCACGGTGCCGTCCTTCTCCAGGTGCACATCGGCAGGCGCCCCGGTGGGCGAGGTGGCGGTGATGTCGGAGTAGACCAGCAGCCGGTAGTGGGCTGGGTCGCCCTCGATCTCCTGCCGGGTGATGAAGGTCAGGTAGGGGCCGTGGCCCTCGTCGGTGCCGAAGTCGAAGTCGAAGTCGAGCTGCACCCGTACGGTGCCGTCGGCGCGGGCCTCGGCCTGCACGTCGTAGCGGGTGATGGCCCAGTCGTCGGAGTCGGCGTGGGCCGGGGGCGCGCCGGCCATCTGCACCCCGAGCGCGATCGCGGTGAGCAGGCCGAGGGCGAGCAGCGCTCGGAACGGGACGCGGAGCCGGAGCATGCCCTCATGCTAGAGAAGGTCGGGCCGGTGCCGCCTCCCCCGCGCGGACGAGAGACCCGCTCCGCCGTGCCGCTCTGTATCTGGGCTCGTCAGCGGTGCTGACGCAGGCTCATCGCCCGCTGCGCCTCCCGCAGGTCCTGCTTCTCCCGGAGCGCCTGCCGCTTGTCCCACTCCTGCTTTCCTCGGGCCAGCGCGATCTCCACCTTTGCCCGGCCGCCGCGGAAGTACAGCTCGAGCGGCACCACCGTGTACCCCTTGTCGTTGCTGCGCGAGGCCAGCTTGAGGATCTGCTCGCGGTGCAGCAGCAGCTTGCGCTTGCGCCGCGGGGCGTGGTTGGTCCAGGTGCCCTCGGTGTACTCCGGGATGTGCACGTTCTCCAGCCAGGCCTCGCCACGGTCGACGTTCACCCAGCCGTCCACCAGAGAGGCCCGGCCGGCGCGCAGCGACTTCACTTCGGTCCCGGTCAGGGCGATGCCGGCCTCGTAGGTGGTGTCGATGTGGTAGTCGTGGCGGGCCTTCTTGTTCCGCGCCACCACGGTCTTCACCTCGCGCGGGTCGACGGCACCGCCCTTTTTCTTCTTCTTGGCGCCCTTGGCCGCGTTACTCATCGCCTGTCGTCTCCTCGTGCCCACCGCCGGTCGGCGGCCGTCTCCAGGATAGGTGCCCGGGCCCCTGGCGACCGAACGGAATTCGCCGGGCGCGGATTCCGATGCGCCGCCCGCGCCATCCCCGCTGCCGTTGCCCGCGCCGCCCGCGCCACCCGCGCCGAGGTGGCCGTGGAGATTGGCCCCCGACTCCACCCCTCCCCCCGGCTCACGGGATCGATACTTCCTGCGCCCGGTCGTGCTCCCGGAGCACTACTGCCCGCGCCAGGTCACGAGTGATTCGATTCACGCCGGGAGGGTGGCGGGGGCGCGGCGGCGTGGGGCGTGGGGCGGTGGGCGTGCGGGAGGGCGGGGCGTGCGGGGCGTGCCGGGCCGGTCAGAAGCCGGGCAGGCCCATCGGGTTGATCGAGGAGCCGTTGCGCCACACCTCGAAGTGCACGTGGCAGCCGGTGACCATCCCGGTGGCGCCGGTGTAACCGATGGTCTGCCCCTGGGAGACGTGCTGCCCGGTGTGCACGGCGAACCGGGACATGTGGTTGTACACGGTCACGTAGGTGCTGCCGTTGATGGTGCCGTGGTTGATCAGCACCTGGTTGCCGTGGGTGCCGTTCGGCGCCGGTCGCACGGCCGCCACGGTGCCGGAGGCCGCGGCCCGCTGCGCCTGCCCGCAGGCCGAGCGCAGGTCCACCCCGGAGTGCATGTAGTAGCCGCCGGTGATCGGGTACCAGCGCACCCCGTACGGGGAGGTGACGTACAGCGACCCTGGGATCGGCGGGATCAGGGCGGCCCCGGAGGAGGACGAGCCCGACGAACCGCCGCCGCCGGAGGAGGAGCCCCGGTCGTCGCCGCGGGAGGCCTGCTGCTGCGCCTGCCGGCGGGCCTCGGCCTGCCGGCGCCGCTCGGCCTCTCGTTCGCGCCGGTCGATCTCGGCGATCTGGTCGGCGATCCGGTCGTTGTCCTCCCGGATCTCCTCGATCTGCCCCTGGTACTCCTCGCGCAGGTCCTTGAGCTCGTCGGCGCGCTCCTCCTTCTCCACCTGCAGCTGCTGGATCTCGGCGAGCAGGTCGGCGGCGCGCTGGCGGGCCTCCTCGGCCGTGGCTACGGCGGCGTCGGCCTCCACCTTGAGCTCACCGATCCGCTCCTCCACCGCCTCCAGACGGGCCTGGCGGTTGCGGTTGACCGCCTGCAGGGACTCCATCTCGGTGAGCGCCTGGTTCTGGCTGCGCATCGCGGAGTTCATCACCGAGTACTGGTCCACGAAGTCCTCGGCGGAGCTGGCCTGCAGCACCACCGCCAGGGTGGAGGCCTGCTGCCCGCCGCGGTAGGCGGACCGGGCGACCTCACCCATCGCCACCTCGGTGCTGGCGATCTCCTCCTCCGCCGCGGCGATATCGTCCTCCAGGTCGGCGCGCTGGGCCTGGGCCACCTCCAGCCGGTTCTGCACGGCGGCGGCCTCGCGCTCGGCGGCGGCCAGCTCGGCGTTAGCGTTGTCCAGCTCGGTCTGCGCGATCGGCAGCCGGCGTTCGATGTCGTCCAGCTGCAGGTAGACGTCCGCGAGCTCGGAGTCCACTCCCTCCAGCTGGGAGGCCAGCTCCTCCCGCTCGGCCTCGTTCTGCTCGCGCTGCTGCTCCAGCTCGTCGCGGTCGTCGGCCACGGCGGAGGGCAGCCCCACCAGCAGCACCGCCACCGCCAAGAACGCGGCCGCGAGCGCGCGGACCAGTCCCGCCCGGCCCGCGGCGGTGCTGCCGTGACGGGCCGTGCTGGGTGCCGGGAGAGGCGGTCGCATCGTTCTCACACCTTCGTGTATCGACTCAGACTGACCAGGGAGCTGATCGCAGCCAGCACGATCCCGATCCCGACGAGGATCGGTGCGATGAGCAGCACGTCGGCGGTGCCCACGAAGTTCACCCAGCGCACCGAGGAGGCGAGCCAGTCCTCGATGATGTAGCGCACGCCGAGCCAGAGCCCGCCGGCCGCCAGCAGCGCACCGAGCAGCGCGGCGAGCGCTCCCTCAAGCATGAACGGCAGCTGGATGAACAGGTTCGAGGCGCCCACCAGCCGCATGATCGAGGTCTCCCGGCGGCGGCTCATCGCGGACAGCCGGATCGTGGTGGTGATCAGCAGGATCGCGGTGATCGTCATCAGCGCGGCCAGGCCCGCGGCGAGCAGGGTGGCCCGGTTCAGGATGAGGAACAGCGGCTCGAGGATGGAGCGCTGGTCCACCACGTACTCCACCCCGGGCCTACCGGTCACCTCGTCGGCCACCACCTGGTACATCTCCGGGTCCACCAAGGAGACCCGCAGCGACATCTGCATCTGGTCGGCAGTGATCGACTGCGCCCAGTCCTGGTCGCCGAACTGCTCCAGGTAGCTCTCGTAGGCCTGCTCCTTGGTCTCCACGTAGACCTCGTCCACGTAGTCGCTGAGCGCATCGGAGGTGAGCACGGCCTTGAGGTCCTCGACCTGCTCGTCGGTCACCTCCCCACCAGCGCAGTTGGGCACCGAGGAGCTGGTCGGGCAGAGGAAGATGGACACCTCGACCTTGTCGTACCAGTCGTCCTTCATGTTCGAGATCTGCGTCTGCAGCAGGATCGCGGCGCCGACGAAGGTGAGCGAGATGAAGGTGACCAGCACCACGGAGACGGCCATGGCCAGGTTGCGGCGCAGACCGTTGCCGATCTGGGAGAGGACGAAACGTACGCGCATGCCCGCCCCTACCGCGCCGCGCCGTAGACGCCGCGGTCCTGGTCGCGGACCATCTGCCCGTCCACCAGCTCCACCACGCGCTTGCGCATCTGGTCCACGATCTCGTCGTCATGGGTGGCCATCACGATCGTGGTGCCGGTGCGGTTGATCCGGTCCAGCAGCCGCATGATGCCCACCGAGGTGGTCGGGTCGAGGTTGCCGGTCGGCTCGTCGGCGAGCACGATCGCCGGCCGGTTCACGAACGCCCGCGCGATCGCCACCCGCTGCTGCTCACCACCGGAGAGCTCGTGCGGCAACCGCTTCTCCTTGCCGGCCAGGCCGACCATCTCCAGCGTCTCCGGCACCGTGGTCATCACCTGGTGGCGGGGCTTGCCGATCACCTGCATGGCGATGGCCACGTTGTCGAAGACCGACTTGGTGGGCAGCAGCCGGAAGTCCTGGAACACGCACCCGATCTGGCGGCGCAGGTGCGGCACCTTCCAGGTGGACACGTGCGCCAGGTCCCGGCCGGCCACGAACACCGAGCCCGAGGTGGGGCGTTCCTCCCGCAGCACCAGCCGGAGGAATGTGGACTTGCCGGACCCGGAGGCGCCGACGAGGAAGACGAACTCCCCCCGCTCGACCTCGAGGGACACCTGGTCCAGAGCAGGTCGCGCCCCGCGGGCGTAGACCTTGGACACCTTCTTGAACCGAATCACGCGTTGCCTGGCCAGTCTCGGGGATGGGGGAAGGACAAACCCTGGCCATTGGCACCATAAACAGCGAACCTCCGGCTCCCGCCGTGACACGCCGAACGGTGCGTGGCCGATGTGGACTATCGGTGCTGTGCCCAGCACGGTAAGCGCGGCTACGCCCGGTGCGGACCGCCGTCGAGCAGACTCTGCCCCTGGGGCGCCGCGATGTGCCCGAAAGGGTGGCGCCAGCACGGCTGGGGCCGCGGCTTCCCTGCTCTGCCCGCCGGTCCGCGCCCGCGCCCCTGCGCCGAGCCGCTGACCCGCGCCACCGCTGGCGAGCGCGGCCCGGTCCTGCTACTCGCCGCTGGTCTCCTGCTGCTTGCGCCACCGGATGCCGGCGTCGATGAACTCCTCGATCTCCCCGTCGAACACGGCGGCGGTGTTGCCCTCCTCGTGCTCGGTGCGCAGGTCCTTGA
>CAZMDO010000125.1:0-7308 GCA_964564445.1 uncultured Ruaniaceae bacterium
GGTGGCCACAGCGCTCGGAGTGTGAGCGCGCGGCGGGGCCCCTGACCCACGACCCTAGGGCACTTCCGTGTCGCTACCGGCGCACGAGAGAGAACGGCACTTCGTGGTGCCCTGGGTCGTAGCGGTCTGGAGCCAGGATGAGATCCAGCGACTTCTCCGCCACGGCGCTCCTGCCGAGGTCGACGGTGGAGTAGGGCGGAATGGAGAAGTGGCCTTCTGCGATGTCGTCGAAGCCCATGACCTTGACCTCGCCAGGCACACTGATCCCACGCACACCGAGCGTGTACAGCGCTCCCAGCGCGAGCGAGTCGTTGAAGCAGAGGAGCCCGTCGAAGGTGGCTCCCGCGTCGAGCAGGCGCGCGACTGCCATCGATCCCTCCGCCCTGTTGAACTCATGAACGTGTCCGCTTAGGGACGGGTCCACGGGTAGCCCAGCTTCCCGCAGCGCCATGCTGTAACCCTCGAACCTGTGACGCGAGGTGGCCATTGCGCCCTCCTCCTTCACGCCGACCGTAGCGATCTGGCGACAGCCTCGCTTGAGCAACTCCTCGGTCGCAGCTGCTGCGGCGGCCACGTTGTCGATTCCTACATGGAAGTCTTCGGGACCCGCGATGCCTTCGCCGTGTTCGCCGATGAGGACGAGGGGAATCGTCTGCCGTCGAGTCTGAAGGTCCGCCGCGGTCAGTCCGAGTGAACTGAGGACAAGCCCGTCCAGGGCGGGCAGGTGGAAGCCTTCAAGGATCTCCACCTCGGTATCGCGGTTACCTCTCGTCTGCGCCACCAGGACCGTCAGGCCGCGCTCTTGTGCAAGGTCGACGAACACTGAGGCCAGTTCCGCGAAGTAGGGCTCAGTCAGGGTGGGTATGGCTAGAGCGATCGCGCCGCTGGATCCGCTCCGCAGATGGCGGGCTGCCAGATTCGGTCGGTAGCCGAGCTCGTCGATCGCGGCTAGGACGCGGGCGCGGACCTCGTCGCCCACCCAACCGGTGTTGTTGACGACGTTGGAGACAGTCTTGCTACTCACCTGTACACGCGCAGCGATGTCAGCAAGAGTGACGCGGGTGCGAGACATCGTTTCCTCTGGATGAGCGTGGGCGGCGGGATCCCCTAGATCGTAGCGGGCGGATCGGGCCAGCAGTTCAACGTCGAACTGAGTTCGTGATCTGTGCTACATTCAACGTTGAACTACGGCCGATCGACACGTCGGAGCCGGCGAGAGCCCGGTGCCGTGAGGAAGCGAGAAACCTGAAAGTGTATGACTGCGCTGCGACCTACGAGATGCGTGCAAGCCGCCAAAAACCTGCCCGGCTGCGACCGCAGATGTTGCGCGGCTCGTTCCTGGATCTGAGTGGCGAGTGGGGCTTCGCGTACGACGACGAGGATCAAGGCCTGGCTGAAGGGTGGCACGACGGCCGCGCGCTCCCGTTGTCAATCACTGTCCCTTTTCCTCCGGAGTCAGCCGCATCAGGGATCGGTAGACCTGCGTTCCATCCTGTTGTCTGGTACCGGCGCGAGCTGCTCGCCAGCGAGATGGACGCGGTGGCTCATCAGGACGGGCAGCGGCTCATGGTGCACTTTGGTGCTGTCGACTACCGTGCACAGGTCTGGCTCAATGGCGTTCTCGTTGCCGAGCACGAGGGCGGCCACACTCCCTTTGCCGCAGATGTGACTGATGCGTTGACCGTCAGCAATCCGGCGGGCAGGCACGTGCTCACTGTTCGTGCGGTTGATGATCCACACGACCTCGCCCAGCCGCGAGGCAAGCAGGACTGGCTCGAGGAGCCGCACGCGATCTGGTATCACCGCACGACAGGCATCTGGCAGCCCGTGTGGATGGAGTCTGTTGGACCCGTCCACGCCGAGCGCCTGTGGTGGACCTGCGACCTGGCCGCGGGGACGGCGACCGCAAAAGTGACGCTGAACAAGCGTGCATCGGCGAGCGTCCGGGTCCGCGTGGCGCACGAGGAACTAAAGCTGGGCGAGACGAGGGTAGACGCCGTGGATCGTGACGTGACTGTCACGGTTCCCCTCGACGGACAATTGAATGGGCAAGCCTACGAGCGGCTGCTCTGGCGACCGGAGTCGCCGACGCTGCTCGATGCTTGGGTCAGCGTCGAAGTAGATGGCGTTCAGACTGACGTCGTCGCGAGCTATCTCGGACTACGGTCGGTGGGCACTGACGACGGTTGCTTCGTGCTCAACGACCGTCCGATCGTGGTGCGCGCGGTACTCAGCCAGGGGTACTGGCCCAGTTCTCACCTCGCAGCGCCTTCTGAAGCGGCACTTCGACGTGAGGTCGAGCTCATCAAGGAGTTGGGGTTCAACACCGTTCGCCTACACCAGAAGGTCGAGGATCCGCGGCTCTTGTACTACGCGGATCGTTTGGGTCTCCTCGTCTGGGGCGAGATGGCCGCCAGCTACACCTTCTCTGACGCGTCGGTGACTCGGACCATTCGCGAGTGGATGGAGGCTGTGCTGCGGGATCGTGCTCATCCGAGCGTGGTCACCTGGGTGCCACTGAACGAGAGTTGGGGAGTCCAGCACATTGCCACCCGAACGGACCAGCGTGCTCTGGCCGAGGCGCTGTACCAGACGACCAGGGCGCTCGATCCGACCCGACCCGTCGTTTCGAATGATGGTTGGGAGCACGGCACATCCGACCTGCTCACCTTGCACGACTATGAGTCCGCAGCAAACGTCCTTGCTGCCCGCTACGACGTGTCGGCCAGAGCGCTTCGCGAATACGTCTCCGGTCGGGGGCCTGCAGGTCGACAGATCCGGCTCGCAGGCGTGCGTGAGCGCGATGAACCGATCATGGTGACCGAGTTCGGTGGTGTGAAGTGGGCGGTCGGTGACGAGGCGGTCGGGTCGTGGGGCTACTCGGAGGCACACAACGAAGGTGATTTCGCGCGCCGCATCGGTGCCATGTTCTCCGCACTCCAGTCCGCAACGATCGGGTTCCGCGGCAGGAGCCACGGTCTGGCGGGCTGGTGCTGGACGCAGTTCACCGACACGTTGCAGGAGTGCAACGGCCTACTGACTGAGGCGCGCGAACCGAAGCTGTCGATGGCGCGCCTCCGAGGAATCGTGACGGGAGATTCGATGACGGATGACGATCTCCTGATCGCAGAGGCGTTGTCGACCAAGGAGGTGGATGGTAACGTCGTTCCGTCATAGTTCAACGTCGTACTAACAGGATCGAGCGCGGAACCTAGAAGGTGTCCACGCCATAGTTCAACGCTGAATGATCCACAGCGTCAACTAACTGGGCCCTGCCGACTGGCGATGTGGGCGGGTCGCTGGGCAGTTCTCGCCCACGTATCGAGGAGGATGACGATGGCACGAACCAAGATTGCGGCGCTTCTCAGCTGCGGAGCGCTGCTCGCGCTTGCCGCCTGCTCAGGGGGCGACAGCGGCGGTAACGCTCAGCCCGCTGCTACCGAGTTTGCGTCAGACACGTCGGCAGAGATTAGCTTCACATGGTGGGGCAACGACGACCGAGCTGACCGCTTCAATCAGGCGCTCGACTTGTTCAACGAGGAGTACCCGAACGTCACCGTGGTGCGGAACTTCAACTCGTGGGGCGACTACTGGACCGCGCGAAACACTGAGGCTGCTGGCCGGGCGCTACCGGACGTGCTCATGATGGACGCCGGGTACATCAGCGAGTATGCGGACAAGCACCTGTTCCTCGATCTCGCTCCGTACCAGGGCGGGCTGCTCGACCTGGACGGCTTCTCCGATCAGCTGCTCGGCACCGGAACGATCAACGGCGAGCTGTCGGCGGTTCCGATGGGGTCGAACCTGTACTCCATGATGTACAACAAGGATGTCCTGGACGAGCTCGGGATCGACTATCCCACCGGTGATATGACCTGGGACGAGCTCGGGGACTTCGTGCTCTCGGTGAACGAGGCCGGTGCGTCGTTCGATCCACGCATCTATGGTTCGGACGACTACGCCGGCGGATTTCCAGGGTTCATCTACCGGCTCATGCAGCAAGGCAAGCCGATCTTCGACGAGGACGGTGGGCCAGCATTCACCGAGAGTGACGTGCTCGATTATCTGAACTCGACTGCCGACCTGCGCGACGCTGACGAGTTCTACCCGATCCAGCGGAGCGTTGCGCTCTCTCCGGTTGGTGGCTTCCTGTCCAACGAGACCGCGATCTGGTTCAACTTCTCGACAACGGTTCAGCAGGCCATGTCCGACACTGGCACCGAGAACATCGGGATGACCGCGCCGCCCGTGGCAGACGAGGGCGCGACCCGGGTGCTTGCTGAGCATCCCAGCATGCTGCTGACGGTGTCGGCGAACACCGAGGAGCCGGACGCCGCCGTCGTGCTGGTGGACTTCCTGGCCAACTCTCCGGAGGTGCGAGCGATCTTCGGCTCTTCCCTCGGCACGCCACCGACCGAAGAGACTCGGGCCGCCGTCGAACGGACTCCCGCGGACGTCGTGAACTTCGACTACGCAGAGGAGTTCGCGGACCAAGTCACGGAGAGCTACCCCCTGTTGCCAGCTGGATACGGAAGCATCGAGGCCAAGTGGGGTGACTTGCACGAGGAGTTGCTGTACGGGGAGATCACTACGGAACAGTTCGTGGACAGCCTCTTCACCGAGATGAGCCTGGTGCTCGGATCATGACACTCCAGGGTTGGGTACCCGGGCTCCGTACCGCGCGTCATCCTCGTCGGATGGAGGTGTGAATGGCCTCCCCCGCATTGACCGTCGACGCGACGAGGGCCCGCGCTCAGCGGCTGCGCCGACGGCAGACCACCCGTGCTGGGTATGGATTCCTCTCGCTGTGGCTCGTGGGGTTCTTTGCCCTGACCGCTGGACCGATGATCGCGTCGCTCTATCTCTCGTTCACTGACTACGATCTCTTCTCCGCGCCGACGTTCACGGGTCTGGAGAACTATCAGCGCCTCTTCACGGACCCCAACTTCCGGCAGGCCGCCAAGGTGACGAGCCTGTACGTGCTCGTGGGGACACCGATCAAGCTCGCATCCGCGCTGGCGGTCGCCATGTTGCTCAACAACTCTCGGCGCGGCCAGGGCTTCTACCGTTCGTCCTACTATTTACCCTCGCTCATCGGTGGAAGCGTCTCCATTGCCATCGTTTGGAAAGCAATGTTCATGGGCGACGGCATTGTTTCCAGGATCACTGAACTGCTCGGTGGTCCGGAGGCGGGAGCCGGGGGCTGGGTTGGTGACCCCGACCGCACTCTTCCCATGCTGATTCTCTTGGCAGTGTGGCAGTTCGGTGCTCCAATGGTCATTTTTCTGGCGGGATTGAAGCAGGTCCCGGTTGAGTTGTATGAAGCGGCTGAGGTTGACGGTGCTGGGCCGATCCGCAAGTTCTGGAAGATCACGATTCCGATGCTTTCGCCTGTGATCTTCTTCAATCTGCTTCTTGAGACCATCAGTGCATTCCAGGTCTTCAATTCCGCTTATATCATCTCTAACGGAACGGGCGGCCCGGCAGGTTCGACTCTGTTCTATACCCTGTATCTGTACTTCCGCGGATTCAGGGACTTCCAGATGGGTTATGCCTCGGCGATGGCCTGGGTACTGGTGGTCGTGGTCGGGCTGGTCAGTCTGTTGCTCTTCCGGACCTCGAACGCATGGGTGCACTACTCGGGAGGAGAGAAATGAGCGCGCTGAAGGATGCTCCCCCACTGGTGGAGGACCAGCAGGGCAGCCGGGACGAGTCTGCACGCCTGCGCGTGCAGGCGCGGCGGCGCGGTCGGGCACGGTCGGTTGTCTTCCATGTGTTCTCGCTGCTCGTGCTGATCGTCATCCTCTACCCGGCGCTGTGGATGCTGATGTCCTCGTTCAAGCCCAGCAATGCGATCATCGGGTCGGTAAGTCTGGTCCCGACGGGCGGTGGGCTGCAGAACTACGCGACGGCGCTCGAAGGTATCGGCGGTGTCTCCTTCTGGACCTTCGCTGCGAACTCTCTGGTGCTGGCCGTCGCTTCGGTGATCGGTGTGGTGGTCTCCTGCTCGATTGCCGCCTATGGCTTCGCACGCATCTCGTTTCCCGGGCGACGAGTCTTCTTCGTGTGCATGATCGCGACGTTGCTGTTGCCGTTCCACGTCGTGATCATTCCCCAGTACATCGTGTTCAACCGCCTGGACATGATCGACACCTACTGGCCGCTCCTGCTCGGGAAGTTCCTGGCTGCGGACGCGTTCTTCGTGTTCCTGATGATCCAGTTCATGCGGGGGCTGCCCAACGAGCTGGACGAAGCCGCCCGGATCGACGGCGCGGGTCATCCGCGCATCTTCGTCTCCGTGATCCTGCCGCTGATGAAGCCTGCGCTCGTGACCAGCTCGATCTTTGCATTCATCTGGTCGTGGAACGACTTCTTCGGGCCCCTGCTCTACCTCAAGGATCCGCAGATGTTCACCCTGCCTCTCGCGCTGCGACTGTACGTCGACCAGACCACGACCAGCGACTACGGCGCGCAGATGGCGATGGCCATCCTGGCTCTGCTACCTGTGTTCGTGTTCTTCATGGCATTCCAGCGTCAGCTGGTCAGCGGCGTGGCGACCCAGGGGCTGAAGGGATGACCGGGGCCGCGCCGAGCGGTGCCTTCTCGCGTGCTCCGGAGCAGCTGAGACGGTTCGGTGGCGGGTCCGTGGCGCTGTTCGGCGAGATGCTGACCGTCGGCCTCGTCGTCGCAGGGCTCTGCCTGACGTTGATCACAGCGCTGCCCGCACTGGCTGCCGGGGTCTACCACCTAGACCGGCACATCACAGCCCGATCCGACACTCTCCGCGACCTGCTGGTCGCCGTCTGGCGTGCAGTGCGCGGCGGGTGGTTGGTCGGGTCCGCGGTGGCCCTGGTCACCGCACTGTTGACGCTGAACGTCGCCCTGGGGATGCAGAGTCTCGTGCCGGGCGGCCCGCTACTGGCGGTTGTCAGCATCGTTCTGGTGGCTGTCGTGGTCGTTGTCGCCTGCCGGGCGGCCTCGCTCTGGCGTCCGGACGACTCCTGGCCCGCTCTGCTTCGCCAGGCCTGGGATCTGACCGCGTCCGACATCGTCGGAACCGGGTACATCGTCGCGAGCATCGGCGTGTGCGCAGTGGTGATCTGGATGTTCCTGCCCATGGCGCTGCTGACGCCTGGCATGCTCGCTGTCGCGATGCTGGCTGCTCGGCGGCGTCACGTGGCGGCGGTCGCCGGCGGCTGAGCTTCTCCGCCGCCGGCCACCGGATGGTCTCCGCGCGGCACCGCCGCTGCTGACTGGGTCAGCCGCCCGCGAACGGGGGCAGCACGTCCACCACGGTCGCCTCGCCCA
>CAZMDO010000126.1:0-7290 GCA_964564445.1 uncultured Ruaniaceae bacterium
CCGTGGGTGGACCTGCGCAGCCGGTGGCCGCCGCCCACTGAGCCGGCTGCTCGGCGGCCCTGGCTGCTCGGCGGCGCGCCCAGCACCCCGCTCCCCTGGCTGCTCGGTGGCCGGGCAGCCCGCGCGCCCAGCACCCCGCTCCCCTGGGCTGCCTGGTGGCCGGGCAGCCCGCGCGCCCCCGCTCCCCTGGCTGCTCGGCAGCTGGCCCGATGACTCGTGCCCCGGGAGCACGAGTCATCGGGCCAGCTGCCGAATGAATCGATTCACGAGCAGGCGGGCGGGCGGGGTGGTGGCGACGGCGGCGCTGAGTGGGGTGGGTCAGCGCGGGAGCGGGTCGGCGGCGTCCGCGGGGCGCAGCGGCTGCCAGCCGGCGGCCCGGGCGGCGTGCGCGGCGAGGACACCGGCCACTGCCGACGGGTTGTGGATGTGGCCGGCCAGCACGGCGGCGTGCGCCTCGTCCAGGTCCACCCAGGCCAGCGGCATGCCCAGCTCCTCGGCCTCGCGGGCGAACCTGTCGGCCGCCGGCACCGCGGTCAGGTCCCGGGCGAGGAAGATGCGGATCCGTTCGTCACTGCCGCCCGGAGTGGTGCAGAAGTCCACCAGGGTGTGCCAGGTCGCAGCACGCAGGTCCGCCTCCTCGGCGAGCTCCCGCTGGGCGGCCACGAGCAGGGACTCCCCGGCCACGTCCAGCAGACCGGCCGGCACCTCCCACAGGTAGGCACGCACCGGGTGCCGGTACTGGCGCAGCAGTGCCACCCGGTCGGCCTCGTCCAGGGCGACCACGGCGACCGCCCCGGGGTGGGCGAGGAACTCCCGGTACACCTGCCCGCCGGCACCCAGGTCCACCTGCTCGCCGACCAGGTCGAACACCGCACCGGCGTGCAGCACCTCGCGGCGAGCGACCGGCAGGTCGGCCCGCTGGTCCTGCAGCGGTGCGCCCCCGGCCTCAGCCACGGGCAGCGGGCTCCACCTCGAGCAACCGGGTCTCCCGCTGGCGCTCCAGCGCCGCAGTGATCAGGCCGATGAACAGCGGGTGGGCACGGGTCGGGCGGGACTTGAACTCCGGGTGCGCCTGGGTAGAGACGTAGTACGGATGCTTGGACCGGTCCAGCTCCACGAACTCCACCAGGGAGGAGTCCGGCGACCGGCCGGAGATCCGCAGGCCGGCCTCGGCGAGCGCGTCCCGGTAGGAGTTGTTCACCTCGTAACGGTGCCGGTGCCGCTCGGAGACCCGCTCGCTGCCGTACACCTCCGCCACCAGGGAGCCGGGCTCGAGCACCGCCTCGTACGACCCGAGCCGCATCGTGCCCCCCAGGTCGCCGGCCCCCTCGACGATGCTCAGCTGCTCCTCCATGGTGGCCACGACCGGGTCGGCACTGGCCGGCTCGAACTCGGTGGAGGAGGCCTCCGGCAGGCCGAGCACGTTGCGGGCGTACTCGATCACCATGCACTGCAGGCCCAGGCAGATGCCCAGGGTGGGTACCTGGTGCTCGCGCGCCCAGCGCAGCGCGCCGAGCTTGCCGTCGATGCCCCGCACCCCGAAGCCGCCGGGCACGAGCACACCGTCGACACCGGCGAGCGCCTTACGGGCACCGTCCTCGGTGGCGCAGTCGTCGGAGGGCACCCAGCGGATCTTCACCCGGGTGTTGATGTGGAACCCGCCGGCGCGCATCGCCTCGGTCACCGACAGGTAGGCGTCGGGAAGGTCGATGTACTTGCCGACCAGGGCCACCTCCACCTCGTCCACCGGGTGGTGCACGCGCTCCAGCAGGGTGTGCCAGGTGTCCCAGTCCACGTCCCGGAACGGGATGGCCAGGCGGCGGATCACGTAGGCGTCCAGCCCCTCGGTGTGCAGCACCTTGGGGATGTCGTAGATGCTCGGGGCGTCCACGCAGGTGATGACGGCCTCCCGGTCCACATCGCACATCGCGGCGATCTTCGCCTTCACCGGGTCGGGGATGTCCCGGTCGGCCCGGCAGACGATCGCGTCCGGCTGGATACCGATGCTGCGCAGCGCCGCCACCGAGTGCTGGGTGGGCTTGGTCTTCAGCTCCCCGCTGGGCGCCAGGTAGGGCACCAGGGAGACGTGCACGAAGAACACGTTGTCCCGGCCGACGTCCTGGCGGACCTGGCGGGCCGCCTCCAGGAACGGCTGGGACTCGATGTCGCCGACGGTGCCGCCGATCTCGGTGATGATCACGTCCGGGCGCGGCCCCGGGCCGGTGGCCTGTGCGCGCATCCGGCGCTTGATCTCGTCGGTGATGTGCGGGATCACCTGCACCGTGTCGCCGAGGTACTCCCCGCGCCGCTCCTTGGCGATCACGGTGGAGTAGACCACGCCGGTGGTCACGTTGGCGCCGGCGTCCAGGTCCACGTCGAGGAACCGCTCGTAGTGGCCGATGTCCAGGTCGGTCTCGGCGCCGTCCTCTGTGACGAACACCTCACCGTGCTGGAACGGGTTCATCGTGCCCGGGTCCACGTTCAGGTACGGGTCGAGCTTCTGCATGGTCACCCGCAGGCCGCGAGCGCGGAGCAGGTGGCCGAGGCTGGAGGCGGTCAGACCCTTGCCCAGCGAGGATGCGACCCCGCCGGTGACGAAGATGTGCCGCGGAACGTTGACGAGTTGCCCGGAGCGGGCGTCCGAAGAGATCACCACGGGCTTCTACGCTATCACCCTGGCGTAGATCCCGAGGGTCTGTCGGAGCGCGTCGGCCACCGTGGGCAGCTCGGTAGCGCGGTGCCGGCCGGCGCGGCGCAGCTCCTCGGCGAGCCGGTCGTCGCGGAGCACGGCGGTGATCTGCGTGGTCAGCGCATCCGGATCCGGGTAGCCGACCAGCCGGGCGGCGTCGCCGGTGACCTCCCGGGTGCCGCCGACGTCGGTAGCCACCACCGGCACGCCCGCGGCCAGCGCCTCCTGCACGTTGATCGGCTGGCCCTCCCAGGCGCTGGTGGAGACCAGCACGTCGGCGCTGGCGAGCAGGTCGGGCACATCGTCCCGCCGGCCGAGGAGGATCACCGGGAGGTCCTCGCCGAGCACCTGGTCGGCGAGCTCGTCCAGCAGCGGCCCGCCGCCGGCCACTAGCCAGCGTGCCTCGGGCACCCGGTCGGCGAGCAGGGCGGCGCTGTCGGCGAGCAGACCGAGACCCTTCTGCGGGGCCAGCCGGGCCACGGTGAGCACCAGCCGGTGCTCGTCGGTCAGGCCGAGCGCACGCCGGGCCGGCCCGCGCAGCGGGGTTCCGGGGCTGGTCTGCGGGGCGGGGACGAGGGCGCGCTCGGTGACGCGGGCACCGTGCTGGTCGGCCCAGGCGACCAGGTCGGAGCTGACGCCCAGCACCGCGTCCGCCCGGGCGGCGATGGCGCGCAGCAGGCCGCCGGCGATGGTGCGCACGCCACCGGAGCCCACCGGTGCGTTGTGCAGGGTGACGACCAGCCCGGTGCCGGCCAGCGCCGGGGTGCTCAGTGCCAGTGCGGCCAGCGCCCCGGCCCGCAGCCCGTGCGCGTGCACCACGTCCGCACCGCGCGCGATGGTGCGGATGCGGGCAAGGTTGCGGGCGTCGGAGACCTGCGGCCGGTCCCGGATCTCGATCCGCACCGGGTGCACCCCCGCGTCCGGTGCGGCGACCACCTCCGCCGGTCCGGCCAGGATCACCCGGTGGTCGGCGGACAGCGCCGAGGCGAGGGCACGCACGTGGCGGCCGATCCCGCCGGCGGTGCTCCCGGTCAGCTGCACGATCCGTAGGTCAGGCACGCGTCCTCCTCAGGGTGCTCAGGATGGCACGGTCAGCGAGCAGCACAGCACCCGCAACACCGGCGGCGGCGAGGATGGCGCCCAGGGCGCCGGCCAGCACAGCGGCGAGCAGGGACTGGCCGGCCAGGTCCAGGACCGCCGTGGTGGCCCAGCGGCCGGCGAGCGCACCGAGGGTGGCCCCGGTCAGGCCCACCCCGATCGTGCGCAGGGTGCCGATGCGCACCGACCCGGGCAGCGCCCGGGCGAGCGCGAGCAGCAGAGCGACGCCGGCGGTGGTCATGCCGATGGTGTGCGCCAGGCCGAGGGCGGCGAGGGTGGCCGCCTGCCGTCCGCCGTCGGGAGCGACCAGCTCGACCCCGACCACTGCGGCCAGGGTGACCACCAGCCAGCCCAGGGCGGTGGCGGCGACGGCCGAGCGCTGCCGGTCCAGGGAGAACAGGGCACGGGAGAGGTGGAAGATCAGCGCGAGCCCGATCACCCCCGGTGCCATCAGGGTCAGCGCTGCGGTCATCCCGGCGGTGTCGTTGCGCTGGGAGAAGACCGCCTCCGCGGCCGGTGCCACCGCCACCAGGGCGCCGGCACCGAGGAAGGAGACCGCGATCACGGCGCGGGTGGAGCTCTGCGCGGTGCGGGCGAACAGGTCGCGGTGCCCTCCGGAGGCGAGCTCGGCGAGCTTGGGGAACACGGCGGTGGCCAGCGGCAGCGCGAGCACCGCGTACGGCAGCAGGTAGACCGCCTGGGTCCACTGGAAGATGTTGATGGTGCCCTCCTCGCCACCGGCGCGGGAGAGCCAGACCACCATGATCACCGACAGCTGCTGGGCGACCAGGGTGCCCAGACCGGCCAGTGCCAGCGCACCGGCACGCCGGGCCACCCCCGGGGGGAAGCGCAGGGTGGGGCGCAGCCGCACCCCGCACCGCCACACCGGGATGAGCATCGGCAGCGACATCACCGCCACCCCGGCAGTGGTCCCCCAGGCGAGCCAGGCCAGCGCGGCGTCGGAGAGCTGCTCGGGGCTGTTCTGCATCCCGGCCGCGAGCCGGCCGAAGACCAGGTAGGAGACGATCACCACCGTGGTGGAGGCGATCGGGGCGAGCGCGGGAGCGAGGAACCGTCGGTGCGCCTGCAGCACCCCGGTGAGCACCACACCGATGCCGTAGAGCACCACCTGGGGGGCGAACACGATGAGGAAGTAGGTGGTCAGCTGCACCTGGGCGGCCGGGTCGCCGCCTGCCGACTGCGGCATCACCTCGGCGATCGGGCGGGCAAGCACGGTGACCGCGACCGCGAACGGCAGCAGCGCGAGCAGCGCCCAGGTGAGCAGCGCCGAGGAGGTGCGGCTGACGTCCGCGGCCACCTTGCGGGCGATCGGGGCGGCCAGCAGCGGGACCACCGCCCCGGCGAGCGCACCGCCGGCGACCACCTCGTACAGCACGTTCGGGATCGTGTTCGCGGTGGCGTAGGCGTTGCCCACCGCGCCGGCCTGCACGGTGGCCGCCTGCACGAGCCACCGGCCGAACCCGAGCACCCGGGAGACGATGGTCAGCACGGCGATCATCGTCGCCGCGCCCGCCACCCCGGTGATCAGGCGGCGGGTGCTCACGGCCGGCGACCCCAGGAGTCCACGGCGCGCAGCGCGCCGACCCGCTCGATCACAGCCGAGAAGCTGACCTTCTCGCTGGCCACGATCAGCGCGACCACGCCGGTCAGCGCGCCGGCCCGCACCGCGGCGGAGGGCACCAGCGCCAGGGCGGTGCCGACCAGCGCACCGAGGGCGTTGGCACCGGTGTCGCCGAGCATGGTGCGCTCGTCCAGGTCCTCGGCCCACGCGGCGGCGACCACACCGCAGGCGCCGGCGGCCACCCGGCCGGCCGGTCCGGGCACGAGCAGGAGCGGTGCGGCCAGGGCACCGGTGGCCTTCAGCGCCCGGCCGGGGCGCAGGTCGAACAGGTTCACCAGGTTCGCGGTGCCGGCGACCAGGGCGCCGGAGCAGAGCACGTCCACGCCACGGCGGACCGTGCCGGTCGGCTGCACCAGTACCGACTGCCGGTCCAGCAGGGCGGCGGCGGCCACGGACAGCACCGGGATGCCGAACAGCTTCATCGCCCCGGTCGTCACCTCACCGCGGGCGAGCGCTCGCAGGTGCCCACGCAGCCCGCGGGCGGCGCCCGGATCCTGGCTGCGGTCGTCGACCAGGCCGAGCAGGCCGGCGCCGGCGGTGGCCAGCACCCCGGCGGCAGCGGTGCGGGCGGTGCCGCCGGCCGCCGCGGCCGCTGCCCCCGCGCCGGCGGCGGCCGCCAGTCCCCCGCTCAGGCTCACCGTGCGTCCGCGGTAGTTGGTCCGCTGCCAGGGGTCGGGGGCGTGCGCACCGGTGGCCGCCGGGGTGCGGGCCGCCCAGCCGCGCAGCACCAGGGCGGTGGCCGCGGCGCCCACCAGCGCCGCAGCCGCACGTCTCACCCTTGCTCCTCGATCGGTCCGGGCGCGAACGCGTGCGGATCCGGCGGAGCCAGCTCCTCCTCGGCGGGGATCACCGCGTCCGCGCCCTCGGCCACGCCGAAGTGACCCCCCTGCCCCACGGTGGCGGCAGCGATCGCCAGCGGGATGGTGACCTGACCGGTGATGGTGCCCACGCTGTCCACGGTGGTGACCACGTCGGCGGCCGCATCGTCGGCCCGCAGGGCGCTGACCAGGGAACCCGGACCGTCGGCGGCCCCGGCGAGCACGGACGCCTCACCGGTGGAGCTCATCCCGGTGGCGATGGTGATGAAGGCGGAGTTCAGCTCCTCCAGGTGGGACAGCTCGTCCTCGCTGGGGGTGTCCAGCTGGGCCGGCGGGCCCATGATCACGGTGGCATAGGCGGGTCCACTGACCGTGGAGTCCTCGGTGATGAGCTCACTGGTGCGCAGCAGCTCGAACATCTGGGTGGCCTCCGCGGAGCTGGTGCCGGTCTGCTCCGGGTCGCGCAGGGTGAGCGCCTGGCCGAGCGCCTGGGCCAGGATGAGGTCGGAGGGGGCGTCCGCGGCCGGGGCCGGGTTCATCAGCGGCACCAGGTTCTGGGCGATCCCGGAGCGGAAGGTGGCCTGCGCGCTGTCCACCCAGGTGTCGGTGATGGTGACGGTACCGACCACGGCAGCCTCGGCCTGGTCCAGCCGGGCGGCCACGGCCTCGGTGACGTCCTCGTCCGCCCCGGGCAGCTCCACCAGCACCACGGAGCGGTCGGTGAGCGTACCGGCGAGCAACCGGGGTGCGGCCTCGGTGATGAAGGTCCGGCGTTCCTGGGAGGCCCGCTGGGCGGCGTCCAGCTGGGTGCGCAGCGTCTCCTTCTCGGAGCGCAGCTGGTCCACCTGGCCGGTGAGCTCGTCGGCGATGGAGTCGCGCAGCGGCCCGGCGCCGAGCACGATGCCCACCGCGAGTGCGAGGAACACCGAGATCAGCGAGACGATGTGGTATCGGAAGTCGATCACGGGAGCGAGGATCTTTCGTGAGGCGGGGGCCTAGAAGAGCCCGGAGAACAGGTCGCTGAACCAGGACCAGAGGTCGTC
>CAZMDO010000127.1:0-7280 GCA_964564445.1 uncultured Ruaniaceae bacterium
TTCGTCCTGTGCCAGGCACGTCGGCATGCGTACGCTGGTGCCCGATGGCGCGGCGCGAGGTTCGCGCCGCGCGAGAACGGAGGCGAACGGTGGCGAAGGCAACCCTGGCGAACCTGTCGGCCAAGGAGTACGAGCTGGTCCTGGAGACGCAGAAGAAGAACCTGGACACCCTCGACGAGGACGGTCTGGACGCGCTGCTCACCCGGGTCCGCCGGGCGCGCACGAAGTACGTGAAGCTGCACCGCGCCGAGGTGGCCGAGGCGGTGCCGGTGAAGGGCGCCCGTGGGGCCGCCAGCCAGGCGCCGCGCCGCAGCGGCGACAAGGCGGAGATCTTCGAGGAGGCGCTCGCCCGGGTCAGCACCGCGCTGGCGAAGGCCGCCCGTGCCAGTGCTGCCGAGCTGAAGGCCGAGCGGTTGGCCGCGGCTGCGGGCACGCCCGCGAAGGCGCCGTCCGCGCCGGCGGCCGCCCCGGCCAAGGCGAGCCGCGCGAAGGCGAGCACGAAGGTCGGCTCACGCTCCGCCGTCCAGAAGAAGAAGGCTGCCAGCGTGCAGGCGACCGGGGCCCGGCGGCAGGCGAAGAGCGACTCGCGCTGACCCGATCGCCCGCCGGCCGCGGCGCGGAGTGAGCCTCAGGCCTGGTAGAGCTCCAGCCAGCGGTCGGCGAGGAAGCGGTGGCCCGCCTCGGTCGGGTGCACCCCGTCGTCGGCGAGTGCTGCGGCGCCGGTGCGGGCCGCCACCTCCGCCAGCGGCCCGTCGGTGGCCAGGTAGTCGGTGGAGAACTCGGCGGCGAGGCGGCGCACGGCCTGGATCTTCGGGTCCAGGTCCTCCCGCCAGGCCCACTGGTCCTCGCGGACCGGCAGCAGGAACGGCTCGATGAGCACGATCCGCTCGATACCCGCCGCGCGGGAGCGGGTGAGGATGTCCCGGTAGCCGGACTCGTAGGCCTCGGTGGAGGTGGGGTCCTCGGAGTCGAACCGGCGCCAGGTGTCGTTGATCCCGATCATGATCGAGAGCACGGCGGGGGAGTGGGCGAGCACGTCCGCCTCCCAGCGGGCCTGCAGGTCCTTGACCCGGTTGCCGCCGATGCCGGTGTTGATGACCTGCTCCTCCGGCAGGGCGGCGGCCACCAGTGCCGCATAGCCCTCGCCCAGGCTGGTCAGGTCGTCCCGGTCACGGCCACAGTCGGTGATCGAGTCACCGGTCAGAAGAATCGTCACGGTCCCTGACCCTATCGGGGTCGGCCGCTGGTCAGCCCAGGAGGCGCGCGGGTCTCTGCTGCCGTGCGCACACCTCTCGCGGGCGGCCGGGGTCGGCCTGCCGAGCAGGTCCGCCTCCCGGTGAGCAGCACCGGGATGTGAGCACACCCACCCTCGGCGGTGGCGCTCCCGACGCCCCGGATGGGGGAGACTGGGGGCAGGGCCGCGACCGATCGCGCCCGGCATCGCGGTTTCGGGTGCGCCGGCTGGACGCCGGACGAGCACCAAGTGACGGTCTCTGCGGTGAACCCCGACCTGCGGAGAACGTTCTTTTGTCTGCATCACGCACGCCTGCCCACTCCTTCCTCGACCTCGGGGTGCCCGCCACCCTGGTGGACTCCCTCGCCGGGCGCGGCATCAGCGCCCCCTTCCCGATCCAGTCCGCCACCCTCGCCGACACCCTCGCCGGGCGGGATGTGCTCGGCCGTGGCCGCACCGGCTCGGGCAAGACCCTCGCGTTCAGCCTGCCGATGGTCGCCAACCTCACCGGCCGCCGGGCCCGCCCGGGCCGACCGCTCGGTCTGGTCCTCGCTCCCACCCGCGAGCTGGCCAGCCAGATCGGCGCCACGCTGAGCCCGCTGGCCACGGTCGCCGGGCTCCGCACCGCGGTGATCTTCGGCGGCGTCGGCCAGGGTCGCCAGGTGGAAGCCCTGAACGCCGGCGTGGACATCCTCATCGCCTGCCCCGGGCGCCTCGAAGACCTCCGCGGCCAGGGCCACCTGCGCCTGGACGCCGTGGAGATCACCGTGCTGGACGAGGCCGACCACATGGCCGACCTCGGCTTCCTCCCGGTGGTCCGGCGCATCCTGGACGCCACCCCGGCCAAGGGGCAGCGGATGCTCTTCTCCGCCACCCTGGACCGCGGGGTGGACGTGCTGGTGAAGAAGTACCTGCACCAGCCGCTGCAGCACTCGGTGGACCCGGAGACCTCGCCGGTCGGGGAGATGACCCACCACATCCTCGAGGTTGCCGACCCGGCCGCCAAGCGGGACCTGGTGGAGCGCCTCGCCTCCGGAACCACCCGGCGGCTGCTGTTCACCCGGACCAAGCATCAGGCGCGCAAGCTCGCCCGTCAGCTGACCGCCAGCGGCATCCCGGCCGTGGACCTGCACGGGAACCTGAGCCAGAACGCCCGGGAGCGCAACCTGGAGGCCTTCACCACCGGCGCGGTGCGAGTGCTGGTCGCCACCGACATCGCCGCCCGCGGCATCCACGTGGACGACGTGGACCTGGTGGTGCACGTGGACCCGCCGGCCGAGCACAAGGCCTACCTGCACCGGTCTGGCCGCACCGCGCGCGCCGGGTCCGGCGGCACCGTGGTGACGATCATGCTCAGCGAGCAGCGCGGCGACGTGCGCCAGCTGCTGCGCGCCGCGAAGATCTCTGCCCGGCCGCAGCCACCCGCCACGGCACTGGTCGCCGACCTCGTCGGCGAGGTGGCCCCGCGCGTGGCGCCCGAGCACGCCCCGGACGCCGCCGCGCGCAAGCCCGCACCGCAGGGCCAGCAGCGCTCCGGCGGGAAGGCACGTCCCGGGCAGCGGTCGGCCAGCGGTGGCGGTCAGCGCGCTGCGCGGGGACGCGGGGGCCGCGACCGTAGCTCGGCGTTGCCGGACGGCGCCCGTTCCGGCCAGCGCAGCAGCCGCGGTGCCGGCCGCAGCCGTGACGGCCGGCCGGGCGGCCGCAGCGCGGCGCGCTCCGGTGGCTCAGCGGTGGCCTACTCGACCTCGTCCGCACCGGCCGGTGGCCGGACGGCCTCCGGCATGCAGGCCTCCTGGGCAGGGGCGTCCACCGCGACCGGCACCGAGAGCAACGGACCGCGCCGCCGTCGCGGCCCGCGCCGGGCGGACCGGCCGGCCGGCGCACCGGGCGGTCGCTGAACCTGCGCACGCGGCGGTCGCTGAACCGTCCGCCGGCCGTCGCCTCGCCCGGCTCGCCCTGCTCGACCACCGAGCAGGGCGAGCCGGCCCGATCCGGCCGGGCTGCGCCGTCGGGAGCGGTGGTTCGCACCCGGTGCGGGTGCCCTGGCCCGATCCGGCCGGGCTGCGCCGTCGGGAGCGGCGGTTCGCACCTGGTGCGGGTGCCCTGGCCCGATCCGGCCGGGCTGCGCCGTCGGGAACACCCTCCGCCGTGCGGCGGACGCGGCCCGGTGCGGCGCGTGAGACCGTGGAGGCATGAGGTCCCGGGTGCTGTGGCTGCTGACCGTGCTGCTGCTGGCCGCCACGGTCTGGTTCGTCGGCGACGGCGGGCGTTGGTGGCTGCAGCTGCTGCTCGCCCTGGTGGTCGTCTACTACGCGTGGTGGTGCTATCCCCGGCGCGGGGCGGGCCGGCGCACCGGCACCCCGACCGAGGGGCACGAGCCGGTGGTCATCTACTGGCGACCGGGCTGCCTCTACTGCAGTGCGCTGCGCCGCAGCCTGGGCCGCACCGGCCGGGCCGCCACCTGGGTGAACATCTGGACCGACGAGGACGCAGCCGCCTACGTGCGCAGCGTGAACAACGGCAACGAGACCGTACCGACCGTGGTGATCGACGGCGTCGCGCACACCAACCCGCCGGCCGGTCAGGTGCGGGCGCACCTGGTGCCGGCGGCGTGAGGCGAGCGGTGCACCACCCTGTGCCCACACCGCCGGGCCCGGAGGCCGGCCGACCACCGGTTAGGCTCGTCCCACTCGAGCAGATTGGGTGGTGATCGCCTGGTGTCCGCCAGCCCACGCCCCGGCACGAGGCCGGGGATGAATGACGTCGCCCGGCTGGCCGGCGTCTCCCACCAGACCGTCTCCCGGGTCCTGAACGAGCACCCGAACGTGCGGGCGGCCACCCGGGAGCGGGTGCAGGCGGCGATCGCCGAGCTCGGCTACCGGCGCAACAGCGCCGCCCGCGCCCTGGTCACCCGGCGCTCCGGGGCGATCGGCATCGTCACCACCGGCTCGATGCAGTTCGGACCCTCCACCACGCTGGCGGTGCTGGAGCAGTCCGCGCGTGCCGCCGGCTACTTCGTCACCGTGGCGATGGCCCCCGACCCCACCCCGGAGGTGCTCACCGGGGTGCTGGAGTCGCTGATGGACCAGGCGGTCGAGGGAGTGGTGGTGATCGCCCCGGTGGAGCAGGTGGCCCGCGCCGCACAGGCCGTCTCCGCCCAGCTGCCGGTGCTGCTCATCTCCGCCGCGGACGCCGACGCCTTCGAACCGCCGGTGCTGCACGTGGACCAGGCCGCCGGGGTGTACCTCGTGGTGGAGCACCTGACCGGGCTCGGGCACCGGGACGTGGTGCACCTGGCCGGACCGCCGGAGTGGTTCGACGCCCAGGTGCGCCAGCGAGCCTGGCGGGAGGCGCTCGCCGAGGTCGGGGTGGTGCCGCGGCCGGACCTGGTGGGGGACTGGAGCGCTGCCTCCGGCTACGCCGCCGGGCGGGAGCTGCTCGCCGACCTGCCGCAGGCGGTGTTCGCCGGCAATGACCAGATGGCCCTGGGCGTGCTGCACGCGTTCGCCGAGTCGGGGGTGGCCGTTCCTGGACGGGTGAGCGTGGTGGGTTTTGACGATGTGGTCGGTGCCGACCACTACATCCCACCGCTGACCACGGTGCAGCAGGACTTCGCCACCCTCGGCCGGCGCGCCATCGAGGTGCTGGTGGCGCAGATCGCCGGCGAGGAGGTGCCGGCCGAACCGGTGGTGCCCTCGCTGGTGGTCCGCGCGAGCACCGGCCCGGCTGCGGGGACGTAGCGGCCCGTGTTCACCCCGACCGAGGACGAGAACCGGCGGCTGCTGCGTGCCCGGGACGCGCTCGACCGGGACTACGCCCAGCCGCTTGATGTAGCGGCGGTGGCCGCGATCGCCTACATGTCATCGGCCCACTTCAGCCGGAGGTTCCGAGCGTTGTTCGGTGAGACCCCGCACCGGCACCTGCAGCGGCGGCGGGTGGAGCGTGCGTGTGCGCTCCTGCGCGACTCCGCTCTGCCGGTGACCGAGGTGGCGCGGGCGGTGGGGTTCGAGAGCCTGGGTACGTTCAGCCGCACGTTCACCGCGATCGTAGGTCGCAGTCCGAGCCGGTACCGGGCCGAGGTGGGCCCGGTGCCGGTGCCGGTCTGCTTCACCAAGGCGTGGACCCGACGACCGAGCAGTTTTGGATAAGCGACCCCGCGCCCTGCTCGCCTAGTGTCACTGACATGATCACCGGAATCAGCATCCACAGCGTCTACGTCCTCGACCAGCAGGTCGCTCTCGACTTCTACGTCGACATCCTCGGGTTCGAGGTGACTGCCGACGTGGACATGGGCTTCATGCGCTGGCTCACCGTGGCCCCCGCCGCCCAGCCGGACCGGCAGATCCTCCTGGAGGTGCCGGCACCCCCGATGATGCCGGAGGACACGGCCACCACCGTGCGCGAGCTCCTCACCCAGGGTGTCCTCGGCACCGCCGCCATCCTCACCACGGACGACTGCCACGCCACCTACGAGGAGCTGTCGGCCAAGGGGGTGGAGTTCACCGAGAAGCCCACCAAGCAGCCGTACGGCATCGACTGCGCCCTGCGCGACCCGTTCGGCAACCACATCAGGATCACCCAGGTGACGCCCATGTCCGAGATCACCCAGGACGACCTGGACCACTGGCGCTCTGCCCACCCGAACTAACCCACCCCAACCAGGTCGTCCTGTCAGCCGTGCGCTATGGCGCACCCCTGACAGGACGACCTCTTGGTTCTTCGGGTTGTGAGCGCTAACATCTAGGCGAGCCCAGGGTGCGACCCCCGACGACCTACCATCGAGGCACCGGCCGCCGGCCGGCACCGTGCGACGACGAAGCCCACTGCGAGGACCCCATGACCGAGACCCCCACGGACGCCTACGCCATCGGCATCGACTTCGGCACCCTCTCCGGCCGCGCGGTGGTGGTGCGCGTGGCCGACGGCGCCGAGCTCGGCTCCGCCGAGCACGTCTACGCCCACGCCGTGATGGACACCACCCTGACCGCCGGCGACGGCCAGGCGCTCCCGCCGGAGTGGGCGCTGCAGGTGCCCGCCGACTACACCGACGTGCTGAAGAACGCCGTGCCGCAGGCCGTGGCCGCCGCCGGAATCGACCCGGCAGACGTGATCGGCATCGGCATCGACTTCACCGCCAGCACCGTGCTCCCGGTCCGCGCCGACGGCACCCCGCTGTGCACCGAGGAGCAGTTCGCGAACCGGCCGCACGCCTACGTCAAGCTCTGGAAGCACCACGCCGCCCAGCCGCACGCGGACCGGATCAACGCCCTCGCCCGCGAACGGGGGGAGGCCTGGCTGCCCCGCTACGGCGGCCTGATCTCCTCGGAGTGGCAGTACGCCAAGGCGCTGCAGCTGCTCGAGGAGGACCGGGAGGTCTACGACGCCACCGCGCACTGGGTGGAGGCCGCCGACTGGATCGTCTGGCAGCTGTGCGGGCAGTACGCGGCGAACGCCTGCACCGCCGGCTACAAGGGCATCTACCAGGACGGCGCCTACCCGAGCGAGGAGTTCCTCGGCGCGCTGAACCCCGACTTCGCCTCCTTCGCCACCGACAAGCTGCCGCAGGAGATCCACCCGCTCGGTGCCCGCGCCGGCTCGCTGACCGCCGAGGCGGCCGGCTGGACCGGGCTGCCCGAGGGCATCGCGGTGGCCGTGGGCAACGTGGACGCGCACGTCACCCTGCCGGCCGCGAACGCGGTGGAGCCCGGCAAGCTGGTGCTGATCATGGGCACCTCCACCTGCCACGTGGTCAACGGTGAGGAGCTGCACGAGGTGCCCGGCATGTGCGGGGTGGTCGACGGTGGCGTGAGCGCCGGCCGGTACGGCTACGAGGCCGGCCAGTCCGGGGTGGGCGACATCTTCGGCCACTTCGTGGCCACCGCGGTGCCCGCCGCCTACGCCGAGGCCGCCGCGGCCGCCGGGCAGTCGCTGCACGCCTACCTCACCGAGCTCGCCGCCGCCCAGCCGGTCGGCGCGCACGGGCTGGTCGCGCTGGACTGGCACAACGGGAACCGGTCGGTGCTGGTGGACACCGAGCTCTCCGGCC
>CAZMDO010000128.1:0-2453 GCA_964564445.1 uncultured Ruaniaceae bacterium
GCAGCGAGCGCGCCGGGGTGCCGGTCAGGTCCTCGACGGCGGTGGTCACCACGTCCAGCTCGCCCACCCGGATCGCGGTGTAGGTGGAGACCCAGGCGTCCAGCTGCCACTGCGGCGCACCGTAGCCGGCTCGCGAGGCGTACGCCTCCTCGAGGGTCTCGTCATGGAAGCCGATGCGCCGGCCGGTCTCCTCGGTGACGATCTGCGCGATCTCGGCGAGGGTGAGCGACTCCGGCCCGGTGAGGTCATAGGTGGCACCGGCGTGCTCGCGCCGACCGGTCGCCTCCTCCACCAGCACCGCCACCGCGCACCGGGCCACGTCCGAGCGCAGCACGGCCCCCACCCGGCCCTCGCCGGCCGGCCCGCGGACCATCCCGTCCGCACCGGCGAACTCCGGCAGCAGGTCCAGGTAGAACGAGTCGCGCAGGAAGGTCCAGGCCATCCCGCTGCTGCGCAGGTGGGCCTCGGTGGCGGCGTGGTCGCGGGCCAGGGTGAACGTGGCGGTCGGGCTCGCGCCGAGGAACGAGGTGTACACCACGTGCCGCACCCCCGCGGCCGCCGCCGCATCGATGACGGTGCGGTGCTCCGCCGGCCGGTCGGCGCTCTCCGCCGCGGAGACCAGGAACAGCAGGTCCACCCCGGCGAGGGCGTGCTCGCACGCCGGGCGGTCACCGTAGGCCGCCACGGCCACCCGGTCGGCCGGGAACCCGGCCGCCTTGTCCGGGTTGCGCAGCAGCAGCCGCGGCTCCAGCCCGTGCTCGTGCAGGCCGGCGGCGACCAGCGATCCGACGTGTCCGGTCACCCCGGTGACGGCGATGGTTCCCATGTCACCAGTTCACGTCATCGGAACACCCTTCGCGCGCTGGAACACGCTTCAATCCGGGTTCGAATGCGCCAACGGTGTTCCAATGCAGCGGGTGGGTCTAGGCGTGCTGCTTGAACTGGGCGAAGCGCCAGGCGAGGCGCTCCCGGTCGGGCGCGTCCCCTCGCCGCGCGGGGAGGTGCAGCGACCGCCCGTGCATCTCCTGCAGCCCGTGCCGCAGCATCGGCCCGTCGGTCTCGGCGAGCAGGTCCAGGGCGATCTGCACCCGGTAGTCCGGGCTGATGCCGAGCATGTCCTGGTCGTAGGCGCTGTGGTGGATCTTGCACAGCGAGAGCCCGTTGTCCACGGTGGGGGCGCCGTCCAGACCGTCCGGCGCGCCGACCCGGGAGTCGGGGACGATGTGCGCGGCGTCCAGCAGCGACCCGTGGTGCAGCCGGCAGACCGCGCACCGGGTGGCGTAGGCGTGGATCACCCGGGTGCGGAACGCCGGCTGGTGCAGCCGCTGCTTGGCCAGCCGGCGGGCGTAGGCACGCTGCGGCTCGCCGAGGTCGCGCAGGTCGCCGAAGTACCGGAACGCCTCGTCGAAGGCGATCACGAACGCCCGTTCCTCCGGGTAGTCCTCCACCACGTACACCGGCGCGACCGGGGTGTAGATGTTCGGCTGCTCCTTGCGGAAGAAGAGCAGCGGTACGCCGGTGGCCATCGCCTCCCGCAGCTTGCGGTTGTCGCCTCCCTCGGGGTCCCCGCTGCGGTAGGCGTAGTGCAGGAGACCGTCCTCGGACTCCACGTCGTCATAGGGGCCGTGCGCCGAGCTGACGATGGACAGGGTCGCCGAGAGCACCGCGGGGTTGCGGATGCCGCGGGAGAAGTCGATCAGCGGCAGCCGCTGGCCACCGTGGCGGAAGCTCAGCAGCTCCTCCCGGTGCAGGAAGCCGCCGTTGGCCTCGGCACGCTCGAGCACCCAACCGATGATCAGCTCGCGCAGCGCGCGCTCGGAGACCGGGTCCACGAGGAGAGCTCACCAGGTGTGCAGCGATTGTGCAAGCCCCGCGCGGGGGTGCTGCCGTGAGCGGGTGGGCACCCGGAGCGCCGCGCCCAGGCTCTGGCCGCCGGCCTGGTCGGTGAGCACGACGGCGGAGCTCACCGTGGCCACGCCTGCCGCCACCTCCGCAGGGCTCACCTCGTGCGCCAGGTCCCGGCGCAGCCAGTGCTCCCCGGGTGCCAGGGTCCGCTGCTCGCCGTCCCAGCACACATCGACCGGGGCGTCGCCCTCGTTGCGCAGCCGGGCGTGCACCTCCAGGGTGTCGCCCGCGCGGATCCCCGGTGCCACCGGGCCGAGGTTGGCCGCCAACGACTCCCGGGTGCGCAGCACCTGGACCGCCTCGTCGGACCGGTCCTGCCCGATCTCCTTGAACACGGCGGCATCCACGTCGGCGAACGCCGCCAGGTCGATCGCGTGCGTGGGCCCGGACTCCGCCCAGACCGCCGGCCGGACCGGTATCACCGCCCGGAGCACCAGGTCGAGCCGGAGCGTGGCCGCCGTCCCGCACCGTCCGGCTCCGGCACCGGGCCCGGCCACAGCGCGGTGGGGACCGACCACCCGGACCCAGCCTGCACCGCTGCGGGTCGC
>CAZMDO010000128.1:2553-7220 GCA_964564445.1 uncultured Ruaniaceae bacterium
GTCGAGGTCGCCGGAACGGTCGAGGTCGAACGCCTCGAACCGGATCTCCTGGTACCCGTCGGCCTCATAGGCGACCCCGACCCGCCCGTCCGGGAGCGCGGCCAGCTGGGTGTACCCGGCCGACCCCGGTTCCAGGGTGCGCACCACCTGCCAGGAGGCTCCGCCGTCGTCGGAACGGCTGACCACCGCGTTGCGCCGCAGCTGGGGATCGGCACAGTGGCTGGCCAGCAGCACCGACCCGAGGCGCAGCACCGACCCGTTCACCGACGGGTCGGCCAGGTCGGGCACCGGCGTGGCGGGGCCGAACGTCTGGCCACCGTCGGTGGACCGGGCCGCGAGCCGACGACCGGTACCGCGGGAGTGCAGCAGCAGCGAACCGTCGGCCAGCTCGCACACGCTGGACTCGTTCAGCTCGAGCCGCTCGTCGCCGCCGGCGACCGCGCCGAGCGGTGCTGCCATCCGCCAGGTCTGCCCGTGGTCGTCGCTGAGTGCGCACGCCACCGCGATCCGCCCGGCCACACGCAGCACGAACGGCTGCACCAGCCGGCCCGCGAACGGCCCGGTGGTGATCGCGCACCCGGCCCCGGAGGCGGCGAACATCCCGGCGATCCGCTCCCCGGTCAGGTGGGCATTCCCGGTGCGGCGCAGCACGCTGGTCAGCCGCCGGTGCGTCCAGGTGCGGCCGGCGTCGGTGGAGACGGACAGGTCGCAGTGCTGGACGTCCGGGTCCGCATCCGACTCCGCCTCCCCGGACTCGAAGAACCCGGCCCGCTCACCAGCCGCGTGGAATGCCAGCACCGTTCCCGTGACCGGGTCCACGAGCAGCGACGGGTCACCGAAGCCGGTGAACCCGGTGCCGGTGCGCACCACCTGCGGGGCGGACCAGGTGAGCCCGCTGTCGGTGGACCGGCGCACCAGGAGGTCGATCGGAGCGGGCAGGTCGTCCAGGTCCGGACGGCCGTCGTAGGCGCACAGCAGCACGTCGCCGACCGCGGCCAGCGCGGGGATGCGGTACTGCCGGTAGCCGCCCTCGCCGCGGCGGGCCAGCACCCGGCGGGTGGTCTGCTGTCCGGTCACCCGGCCGGTGCCCGGGCCTGCGGCGGCGCTCACGCCTCGGCGGCCGACCGGTCCCGCTCGGCCAGCGTGCGGTCCACCGCCCGCTGCAGCGGCCGGTAGTGCGCCAGCACCGCCTCGCGGTAGGCATCGGCGTCACCGGCCTGCACGGCCTCGAGCATCTGCCCGTGCGCACGGGCGGTCTCCACGATGTCGGTGCCCGGTGCGACGCCCAGGTGCGGCTGCAGGTCGGTGTGGATGGTCCAGAAGGCGCCGACGAGCTCACTGATCAGCGTGTTGTCCACCTTCTCGAGGAGCAGGTGGTGGAAGGCCCGGTCCTCGTCGATGAACAGCTCCCCGACCGCCGCCTTCTCGCTCATCGCCTGCACCAGGGACGCGAGCGAGTCGTCCTCGGTGCCGGTGTACTCCGCGACCAGCCGCTCGGCCATCGCGAGGTCCAGGGCGATCCGCACCTCGAGCACCTCGCGCAAGGTGCGCAGGTCCTCGTGCGCGTCCGAACGGGCTCGGAAGATCAACCCGTTCACCAGGGGGGCGAGGGAGAGCCCGCCCACGAACGTGCCATGACCGTGCCGGACCTCCACGATGTCCAGGCTGGCGAGGGTGCGGATCGCCTCGCGCACCGAGGACCGGGAGATGCCCAGCCGGTCGCACAGCGCCGTCTCGGTCGGCATCGGGTCGCCGGGCTGGAGTCCTTCGGCGAGGATCAGGTCCTTGATCGCCTCGGTGGCTGACCAGGCGGACTTGCGCGATCCCGGGCGGACTGCGGCGCTGCTGGGTACGGGGGTGCCGGAGCCCGTTGGCGTCGTCGTCATAGAGGTTGCTCTTTCCTGCTGTGGTCGTTTAGCATCACCCTACCAAGATCAGACATCAGACGTTCGATGTACTTCTTCCTGAAGGTGAGCTCGATGAAGACACTCAACACCACTGTGGACCGCCGCGGCTTCTTCCGTGTCGGCGGCGGCCTCGCAGCCGCCGCTGGCCTGGTCGCCACCATCGGTGCCTGCGCACCGGACAGCACCGGCGGAACCTCGGCCACGACCGACACCGGCAGCGAGGGCGGTGGCGAGCCGAACCCGGACGGCACGATCAACGCGGCCATCAGCTACGAGCTCGGTTCCAGCGGCTACGACCCGATGACCACCTCCGCCGCGCTGACCATCGCCGCCAACTGGCACACCATGGAAGGCCTGACCGAGATGGACCCGGCCACCATGGAGACCTACAACGCGCTCGCCGCCAGCGACCCGGAGCAGGTCGACGACACGACCTGGACCGTCACCCTGCGCGACGGAGCCGTGTTCCACGACGGCACGCCGGTCACCGCCGAGGACGTGGTCTTCTCCTTCGAGCGGGTGCTCGACGAGGCCAACGCCTCGCTGTACACCCAGTTCATCCCGTTCATCGACTCGGTCGAGGCCACCGACGACACCACGGTCACCTTCCACCTGAAGTTCCCCACGGGTGTCCTCGCCGAGCGGCTCGCCGTGGTGAAGATCGTGCCCAAGGCTGCGGTGGAGGCCGACCAGGCGGCGTTCGACGCGCTGCCGATCGGCACCGGCCCGTACCAGCTCACCGACGGGGGCGCCGGCGGCACGGTGCAGTTCGAGCGCAACGACGACTACACCGGTCCGCGCCCAGCCCTGGCCGCGGCGATGAGCTGGCAGATCCTGCCCGAGCCCGCCGCCCGGGTGAACGCCCTCACCTCCCAGACCGTGGCCGCGATCGACTCGGTGCCCTACCTGGACGTGGAGTCGCTCGGTGCGCAGGGCGCCGCCGTGGAGTCCGTGCAGGGCTTCGGGCTGCTGTTCATGATGTTCAACAACGGCCAGGCCCCGTTCGACGACGTGCGCAACCGGCAGGCGTTCCTGTACGCGCTGGACATGCAGAAGGTCGTGGACAACGCCTTGCTCGGCAATGCCACACCGGCGACCAGCTTCCTGCAGGCCGAGCACCCGAACTACACCGAGGCCGAGGTCGTCTACAGCCACGACCCGGAGAAGGCGAAGAGCCTGCTCGAGGAGACCGGTCTGGCCGGACAGGCGATCACGCTCACCTGCACCGACCACGACTGGGTGAAGAAGTGCACCCCGCTGATCAAGGAGGACCTGGACGCCGTCGGGCTGGACGTCACCCTCGACGAGGGCCAGTCCGCGGGCCAGTACACCAAGATCGACTCCGGCCCGGACGCCTACAGCGTGTTCGTGGCCCCCGGCGACCCGAGCGTGTTCGGCAACGACCCCGACCTGCTGCTGCGCTGGTGGTTCGGCGGCGACGTGTGGACCGACACCCGGATGCACTGGAAGGGCACCGACGCGTACAACGAGTGCACCGACCTGCTCGAGCAGGGCCTGCGCGCCCAGGACCCCGAGGAGCAGCAGGAGATCTGGAGCCAGGTGTTCGACCTGCTCAGCCGTGAGGTGCCGCTGTACCCGCTGTTCCACCGCAAGACGCCCACTGCGTGGTTCGAGGAGATGCTCACCGACTTCCAGCCCATCTCGCTCACCGGCCTCTCCTTCGAGAACGTCGGCACCACGAGGTGATGCCCGGCCGGTCCCGGTGCAGCGCCGGGACCGGCCGACGGCCCGCCTTCCCGAGGAGTAGACCGTGTCCAACCTGATCCGAGTGGTCGGACGGCGCCTGATCGCCCTTCCGATCATGCTGATCGGTGTGACGTTCCTGGTGTTCGTCATCATGTCGTTCTCACCGATCGACCCCGCCCGGCTGGCCCTGGGTGAGTCCGCCAGCGCCGAGGCGCTGGACAACTACCGCGAGCGCAACGGTCTCAATGACCCGCTCGGCGTGCGCTACTTCACCTTCCTCTGGCGGCTGGTCACCCAGGGCGACCTGGGCGTGACCGCCGGCAACCGGGAGGTCACCGAGGTGGTGATGCACGCCTTCCCGATCACGCTGCAGCTGACCCTGATCGGCCTGGTCATCGGTGTGGTGATCGCCGCCGTCCTCGGTGTGCTGGCCGCGCTCTACCGGGATCGTTGGCCGGACCAGGTGATCCGCGTGGTGTCCATCCTCTCCCTGGCCACCCCCTCGTTCTGGCTCGCCATCCTGCTGGTGCAGTGGCTCGGCGCGATCCCCGGCGGCTGGGGGATCTTCCCGGCACTGATCACCGAGTGGGTGCCCTTCAGCGAGGACCCGTCCGCCTACTTCCACCAGATCGCGCTGCCCGCCCTCGCCCTCGGTGTGCCGGTGTCCGGCTCGCTCACCCGGGTGGTCCGTACGGCCATGGTCGAGGAGCTGGACCGCGACTACGTGCGTACCGCGATCGGTGCCGGCATCCCCAAGCACGTGGTGGTCGGTCGGAACGTGTTCCGGAACGCTCTGATCACTCCGGTCACCGTGCTCGGCCTGCGCTTCGCCTACCTGATCGGCGGCGCGGTGATCATCGAGCTGATCTTCAACGTCAAGGCGATGGGTCAGCTCATCCTCGACGGCACCCAGCGCAACGACGTGTTCCTCGTCCAGGGCGTCACGCTCACCGTGGCGATCGGGTTCATCGTGGTGAACATCATCGTCGACCTCGTCTACGTCCTCATCAACCCGCGGATCCGGAGCGTGTGAGCCATGCGTCGCCGACTGAC
>CAZMDO010000129.1:0-7137 GCA_964564445.1 uncultured Ruaniaceae bacterium
CGATCACCATCCACCCGGCGATCAGGTCCTTGGTCTCCGCGAACGGCCCGTCGGTGACCGGCGGACGGCCCTCGCCGTCGAACCGGACCCAGGTGCCCTCCGGGGCGAGCGCCTGGGCGTCGACGAACTCGCCGGTCTCCTCCAGGCGGGCCGCGAAGTCGTTCATGTACTGCACGTGGGCAGCGACCTCCTCCGGGGTCCACTCCTGCATCGGCGTGCAGTTCACCGCTTCGGGGGCGCCGCGGTAGTGCTTGAGCAGCAGGTACTTGGCCATCGGTCTCTCCATCTTCTCGGCGCGGCCGCTGCGGCCGCCGTCATCCAGGGGACGCAGCCGACCGGGGGTTCTCGACATCGGCGTGCTCCGGGCGGGGTGACCAGGTCGAAAGCGTAGCCTGCCGGGGTGATGAGGACTCCTGGCCGCAACGTTCTCCGTGCCACCGTGCTCGTCTGCCTCGCCCTCGGGCTGGTCGGCTGCACCTCGCCGACCGGGCCGGAGCCCACCGGTGGCACCTCCACCGCGTCCGGGACCGGACCCTCGGCCAGCGGGTCTGCGGACACGACTCCCACGCCGAGTGCCACGCCCTCCGAGAGCGCCAGCCCGTCCGGGAGCGCCACGCCCACTGGGGAGCCCAGCACCGCCCCGAGCTGTGCCGAGCAGATCGTCGCCGACCTGTCGCCTGCCGAACGCGCCGGGCAGCTGCTCTGGGTCGGGCTGGACGCGGGCGCCAGTCGTGGCAGCCTGGACGACCTGATTACCGGACGGCACCTGGGCGGGGTGGTGCTGCTCGGTGGTTGGCACTCCGGCCGGGAGTCGGTCGCAGCCACCACCAGCCACCTGGCCGGGCTTGCCTCGGCGGAGGCCACCGGTGGGCTCGGGCTGTTCATCGCGGCCGACCAGGAGGGCGGGGCGGTGCAACAGCTGCAGGGTCCGGGCTTCGAGGACATGCCCTCAGCGATCAACCAGGGCGGTCTCAGCGATGCGCAGCTGACGCAGGACGCGTCCCGCTGGGCCGAGCAGCTGGCCGCCGCCGGAGTGAACGTGAACCTCGCCCCGGTCGCCGACACCGTGCCGCAGTCCCTGGATACCGCCAACCAGCCGATCGGGCACTGGTACCGGGAGTTCTCCCACCACCCGGAGAAGGTCGCCGCCAAGGTCCCGGCGTTCATCGCCGGGATGCACACAGGCGGGGTGGCCACCACGGTCAAGCACTTCCCCGGGCTCGGGCGGATCACCGGCAATACCGATCTCACCGCCAGCGGCATCACCGACGACCAGACCACCACCGACGACCCCTACCTGGACCCGTTCGGCGCCGGGATCGAGGCCGGGACCGACTTCGTGATGGTCGGCACCGCGATCTACAGCCAGATCGACCCGGGCGTGAACGCCGCGTTCTCCCACCGGATCGTCACCGACCTGCTCCGCGACCAGCTCGGCTACGAGGGTGTGGTGATCACCGACGACGTGGGCAACGCCGCCTCGGTGGCCGCCGTGCCGGTGGGTGAGCGGGCCACCCGGTTCATCGCCGCCGGCGGAGACATCGTGCTCACCGCCGACCCCGGCACGGTGCCGACCATGACCGAGGCCATCACCGCGGAGATGGACGCCGATGCCGGCTTCGCCGACCTGGTCCAGGCGGCAGTGACTCGGGTGGTGCAGCTCAAGGTCGACCGTGGCCTGGCCGACTGCGGCTGAGTGGCTCAGTCCTCCAGCTCGGTCGCGAGGGCCGCGGCCGCAGCACCGGCGGCGACCAGGTAGCGGGCAGCATTCTGCTCCACCACCGGGCTCGGTGCAGAAACCTGGTCCAGCAGGATGCCGTCGACCACGGCACAGACGAACCGGGCCGCCGCTGCCGAGCCGGGTCCTGGCAACGACTCCCCGATGGCAGCCACGAACCGGTCCCGCTGTGCGGTGACCAGGGCCTCCAGGTGCGGGCTACCCGCGGCGTGCAGATACAGGTGCAACCGGGCGCGCACCTCCTCCGGGCGGGCGAGCATGGCACCGGCCACGTGCTCCGCTTGGCGGTGCAACGCCTGCACGTCGCCACCAGCCGCCGCCTGCTGCTCGGCCGGGGAAAGAGTGAGCACCAGCGGCAGGGAGCGGTCGGCCAGGTGGGTCAGGACGGCCTCGATGAGGCCGTCGGAAGAGCCGAAGTAGTACTTCACCGAGCCCTGGGCGAGGCCGGCCCGCTCCTCCACCCTGCGGTGGGTCAGGCCCGGGACGCCGTCGCGGGCGAGCTGGGCGACAGCCGCCTCGAGCAGCCTGACGGTGGCGACCCGGCGTTGCTCGGCCCGCCCGGTTCGACCTGGGGTGCCTGGTGCGATATCTTCCACAACCATGGAAGATATCGCACTCTGCCGGTCGCGGGCGGGGGAGTGGTTGGTGCGCCGCGCGGCTCGCGGGGACTCGGTGGTCCGGCTACGGCTGGGTCGACAGCACCTGGTCTACCTGCTCGGGCCGGAGGCGAACGCGACCGTCTTCGCCCACGACGAGCGGTTCCGGGCCCGGGAGGCCTTCGCCGCGCTGGAGATCGTGGACGGGCCCACCTCGGTGGTCCTCTCCGACGGGGAGGACCACGCCCGTCGGCGTGGGCGGATCCGCCCGGCGGTGGCGCCGCGCCGGATCGACGGGTATCTGCACACGATGGCCGAGGCCGCCGACGAGGCCTTGGCCGAGGTGCGCCCCGGCGAGCCGTTCGACGCCTACGCCCTGCTGCGTCGCGCCATCCGCCGTTCCACGCTGCGGGTGCTGTTCGGCGGCGAGCTGGCTCAGCGGGCGGACGACGTGGGCGCCATGCTGCAGCCGCTGCTGGACCTGACCGACACGCTGCCGCAGGTGCTGGACGCCCACCGCCGGCTGCGCACCCCGGCCTGGCGGCGCGCCATGACCGCCCGGGTCGCCGTGGACGACCTCGTGGCCGAGCAGATCCGCCGAGAACGCGACCGCGACCCCGCCGAGAGCGTGGGGGAGGGGCCGATGCTGCCGCTGCTGGTGCACGGCCGGGACGGCAGCGGTTCGGGCCTGGACGACCAGGAGGTGCGGGACCAGGCGGTGACGATGATCGCAGCCGGGTACGAGACCACCGGGGCAGCGAGCGGTTGGATCGTCTACCTGCTCGGGACGTTCCCGGACTGGCAGACGCGGGCACGGGAGGAGGTGACCGCGGTGCTGGCCGGGCGCAGCCCTGCCCCCGGTGACCTGGACCGGCTGCCGGTGCTGCGGGCGATCGTGACTGAAGCCCTACGCCTCTTTCCGCCCGCGATGATCTCGGTGCGCTACGCCGTCGACGGCTTCGAGCACGACGGTGAGCAGATCCGCCCTGGCGACCTGGTGATCTTCAGCCCGTACGCGACCCACCGCGACGCCCGGGTGTACGCCGACCCGCTCCGGTTCGACCCGGGCCGCTGGCTGCAGCAACCGCGCCGGGCACCGGAGGAGTACCTGCCGTTCGGTGGCGGCAAGCACCGCTGCCTGGGCTCCGGGCTCGCGATGGCCGAGCTGACGGTGATGCTCAGCCGGCTGCTGGCGCATGGGGAGTACCGGCTGGACCGGGCACCGCGGTCCGCACGCGGGTTCGCCGCCATGCGCCCGCACCCGGGCGTGACGATCACGGTCCTGCCGCAGTAGCCGGGCCACGGGTCAGGTGATGCGCACGCCCTGCTCACGGACGTTCCAGGAACAGCCACCGGTCCGGGTCGGCCTCCGGGTCCGCCTCCTCGTCGTAGGCGCCGTCCTCGAGCGCGCTGGTGTCGTAGACCGGGAGCGGCTCGCCACGCAGCCGGGCGAGCAGGTCCTCGGCGAGTTCGTGGTCGCCGGGCCCGCCGCGTAGCTAGAGCCGGTTCAGCACCGACGCCGCGACAGGCTCGGCCTGGGCGTGTCGCTGCTCCAGGGCAATCGGCAGACCGGCGACGACGTGCTGCAGCGCGTCGTCGATGTCCTTAGGTGAGCTGCGCCGTCGAACGTGGCGGACTACTGCTCCTCGGCAGGCAACGGAAAAGTATCCACGTACAGGCGCACCTGCCGCACCTCGAGCTCGCCGGAGCTCTCAGCACCGTGGGCGGCTTTCGCACGCTCGGTGTGGTCATGGATGGTGCTCATCAGCGCATCGCGCAGCGCCGCCGCCTCCGCGGCGGTCATCGCCGCCGTGGTCCGGGAGGAGATCGAGCCGTCCCGCCACTGCGACGGCTCGGACTCGGAGCGCTCGAACCACTCGGCCAGCGCATCGGCCCGCTGGGCGACCTGGTGCTGCAGGAGGGCCGCGACCGCAGGGCGGGTGCTCGGATCGGCGACCAGGTCAGTGCCGTCCATCCGGAACCCGACCGCCTTCCACCAGCGCTCCCGACCAGACCCGCGCGCGGTGTCCTCGGCGACGAAACCGTGCCGTTCCAGTTGGCGCAGGTGATAGCTGGTCTGCCCGGTGCTCTCGCCGGTGTGCTTGGCCAGCATCGTGGCAGTGGCGGCGCCGTGGTCGTTCAGGTAGTCGTACATCGCCATCCGTAGCGGGTGGGCGAACGCCTTCATCGCGCGGGCGTCGATGGTGCGGGCGGCGTACCCGGGCTCACTGGTGGACGGGTCGGGGGTCTTGCGTTGCACCATGATGCAGAGATACCTTTGCAGAGGAAAATATGCAGATGAACTTCTGGATATACTGTATGGGCAGAGCGACGATGGTCACGAGTGACACCACGCCGACGAGGGCGCAGGGGAGCGGGATGCAGCCGCTGGGCAGGCCGTTCGGGGTGCACCTGGGTGGGGTCGGGGTCGCCAACCTCGCGGACGGGATCGTGCTCGGGGGAGTGCCGCTGATCGCGGTCTCGCTGACCCGGTCGCCGAGCGAGGTCTCGATGTTGCAGGTCGCGTTCTGGCTGCCCTGGCTGCTGCTCGGCCTGTTGGCTGGGGTGGTGGTGGACCGGTTCGACCGGCGGCAGGTACAGCTGGTCGGCACCGCGGTGCGGGTGGCGGTGCTGAGCATCGCGGCAGTCCTTGCGGTCACGGAGAGGCTCAGCGTGCCGTTGTTGATCGGTGTGGTCGGCGCCTATGGGGTCACCCAGGTGTTCGTGGACTTGGCTGGGTCCTCGATCATCCCGCAGCTCGCGCCGCGGTCCCGGCTCTCGGCTGCCAACGGTCGGGTGCTGGGGATGCAGCAGGTGATGACCAGCTTCGTGGGCTCGCCGGTGGGTGGTTTCGTGCTGGTGCTGGGCAGTGGCTGGGTGTTCGGGCTGCCGGTGGCTCTGGGGGTGGTGTTCCTGCTGCTGATCGGGTTCGGGTTGCGTGGTAGCTATCGGGCCGAGCGGCCGACGGGGGAGCGGGCCAGCACGAAGCTGGCCGAGGTGGTCGAGGGCATCCGGTTCCAGTTCGGGCATCCGGTGCTGCGGCCGCTGATCATCACCGGCTCGGTGATGAATCTGGCGAACACCGCCTACTTCGCCGTGTTCGTGCTCTGGGTGGTGGGGCCCACCTCGCAGGTGGGCCTGGCGCCGGAGCAGTTCCCGCTGCTGCTCGCGGTCCTGGCTGTCGGCGCGGTGGTCGGCGCGGTCGTCGCCGAGAGGCTGGTGGCGGTGGTGGGGGAGGTTCCGCTGCTGATGATCTGCTGGTTCGTGAACACCGCTCTGCTGCTGGTGCCGGTGCTGGTGCCCCAGTGGTGGGCGATCGGTGCGGCGTTCCTGCTCGTGGGGCTGACCAACATGGTCGGCAACGTGATCAACCGGTCCATGCGCCAGCGGCTGGTGCCGGCCGCCAAGCTCGGCAGGGTCGGGGGTGCGTCCGGGATGATCGGCTACGGCCTGATGCCGCTGGGCGCGCTGCTCGGGGGAGTAGTGGGTGAGTTCTTCGGACTGCCGGCGGTGTTCGTGGGCGCGGTGGCGCTCAGCCTGCTGGCGGTGGGCTATGCCGCGACCCGGGTGAGGGCCGCCCTGGTGGCCCGGTACGAGGTGGGGATCGGCGCTGCCGGTGGCGCGTGAGGTCAGCTGCGGTCTGCGTCGCCCGTCGTGGTGCCATCAGTGCTCACCGCACCTGCGGCCGGCTTCGGAGGATCGGTGTAGCACGGGTTCGGTGCTACACTGACCGAATGGCGAACCTCACGATCGTGACTGACGATGAGACGCTCAGGCGCGCTCGGATCCGGGCGCTGGAGCGGGGGGAGTCGGTGAACCAGTACCTCGCCGAACGACTCCGGGAGTACGCGGGAGTCGATGAGGAACGGGAACGGCGGCGAGTGGCTGCTGAAAAGTTCGTTGACCTCTCGACCAGGCTGGCCGGCACCAGCAGCGGGCGCGGGTGGTCGCGTGCGGAGCTCTATGACGAGCGCGTGGGGACCGGCCGGTGACGACGTTCCTCGACACGAACGTTCTTGCGTACCAATTCGATGACGGTGTCCCGGACAAGCAGGCGCGTGCCCGGGACGTGTTTCTTGATCGGGCCGCCGACGCGGTGATCAGCACCCAGGTGATGATCGAGCTGCACGCGGTCCTGACGCGCAAGCTTGGACGGACGAGGGCGGACGCCGAAGCGATCCTGGGGGCGATAGACCTTCCGGTGATATCGGCAGATGCGCCGTTGGTGCGTCGCGCCGCGTCGACTGCTGCCGCGCATGATCTGTCGATCTTCGATGCCATGGTGCTCGAGGCCGCCGCAAGCAGCGGTTGTCAGGAGATTCTCACCGAGGACCTGGCCACCGGAAGTGAGCTACGAGGCGTGCGAATCGTCAACCCGTTCGTGTGACGGGCAGTTGTGCGCCGCTGCAACCTGTGCTTGGCCTCGGCAAGGCCAGCGACCGGTTCTTGTCACGGATCTGCCTGAGATGATCACGGCTCCGTGGCCTGCCGCCCAGGTGCGCTCATGGAGGGGAGCGGTGATGTCGCATCGGGGCTGTCGCACACTCGCCTGAAATGACATAATGTACATTATCGGCGATAGGTGGTTTCTCGGGAGAGCGTTAAGACCAGGACCTGCCGTTCCGCCTCGACCAACCGGCCCGCTCCAGTTACTCCGTGGAGAGGTCCCCGCTACGCTCACGCCATGTCACTGGAACAGATCCGCATCCAGATCGAAGCCATCGACGCGCGCCGCGGACCGACGCGCTGCGATGATGGAGCGCATCGGGACACTCGCCGATGCTGAGGGCGTCTCCTGCTCGG
>CAZMDO010000130.1:0-7045 GCA_964564445.1 uncultured Ruaniaceae bacterium
ACCACCCTTCTGATGGCCACGAACGAGCGCGCTGCGGCCCCGCTCGGCGCCGTCTGCGCCGGCTGCGCCGTCTGCGCCCGCGGCACCCTCTAGGTTCGGACCGTGGAGACAGTGGTAGCGGTGCGGGGCGGTCAGGTGGAGGTCCTCGACCTCGACGATGACCGCCGCGTGGCCTCACGCACCCGGCTGGCCCTGACCGAGCTGGCGGCGCTGGTGGCCGCCCGCGAGGACGCCGAGGCACCCCGGTGGGTGTGGACGGACACGAACCAGGTCGCCCCGCTCCTGCTGGCGGCGGGCGTGCGCGTGCGACGGTGCCTGGATCTGCGCCTGTGCCGGACGATCCTGCAGCATGCCTTTCCCGACCGGACCTGGCCCGAGCCGCACTGGCCGGCGGTGACGATCGGGCAGCAGCCCGAACCGACCCTGCTGGACGCACTCCTGGAGGATGAGGTTCGCAGCGACGGGTCCGCCGAGCAGGTGCTGGCCGAGCATGTGCGCCAGCAGGAGTCCCTGGCGGCCGCGCCAGCGCCGGGACGGCTGCGGCTGCTGCTCGCCGCGGAGTCCGCCGGAGCCCTGATCGCCGCGGAGATCTACCACGACGGGCTCCCGTGGGACCGGCAGGTGCACGACCAGATCCTCACCGCCGAGCTCGGCCCGCGTCCAGCACCGGGCGCCCGACCGGAGCGGCTGGCCGCGCTGGCCGAGGAGATCAGAGCCCGGCTGGAGGCACCGACGCTGAACCCGGACTCACCGGTGGAGCTGCTTCGCGCGCTGCGCCGGGCCGGGCTGGACGTGACCACCACGTCGAAGTGGGCGCTGCGGGAGGTGGACCACCCGGTGGTGGAGCCGCTGCTGGAGTACAAGCGGCTGGCGCGACTGCTGGCGGCAAACGGCTGGGCGTGGATGGACTCCTGGGTCGTGCCGGCCTCCGAACCCGGACGCAGGGACAGGTTCCGTCCCGAGTACGTCCCCGGCGGCGTGATCACCGGACGGTGGGCCACCAGCGGGGGCGGCGCCCTCCAGCTGCCCAAGCAGGTCCGCGCCGCCGTGCGGGCCGACCCCGGCTGGCGCCTGGTGGTGGCCGATGCCGCCCAGATCGAGCCGCGGGCGCTGGCAGCGATGTCCGGTGACCGCGGGCTGGCCGAGGCGGGCCGCGGTTCGGACCTGTACCAAGGACTGGTCGAGGCGGGCGTGGCCGCCTCCCGCAAGGACGCCAAGGTGGCGATGCTCGGTGCGCTCTATGGCGCCACCACCGGCGCCGCCGGGCAGCTGATGCCGCGGCTGATGCGCACCTATCCACGCGCCACCGCTGTGGTGGAGGACGCGGCCCGCACCGGGGAACGTGGCGGGGTGGTCCGCACCTGGCTGGGCCGTACCTCCACCCCGCCCCCGGCCTCGTGGCAGGAGTCGCAGGCGACGGCGAGCCAGCCCGGTGCCTCGGCCACCACGGAGGCGCGGGCGCGCCAGCAGGCACGGGACTGGGGCCGGTTCACCCGCAACTTCGTGGTGCAGGGCACCGCCGCCGAGCTGGCGCTGTGCTGGTTGGCCGAGCTGCGCCGGCGGTTGGCCCTGCTCGGTGACCCAGCCCAGCGCCCCCACCTGGTCTACTTCCTGCACGACGAGGTGATCGTGCACACCCCGGAGGACCTGGCCGAGCGGGTCGCCGCCGAGGTCACCGCCAGCCTGACCGAAGCGGCCCGGCTGCTGTTCGGGCCGGCCGGGGTGGAGTTCCCGTTGCAGACCGCCGTCGTGGCCAGCTACGCCGAGGCCGAGCACTGACGGTGCTCCGTGGCCGGACGCCCGCGGCCGACGCCCACCGCCGCCGGCCGCCCACGCCGACCCCGCTGCTCAGACCAGTCGGCGCATCCAGCCGTAGTCGTCCGCCCGGCGGCCGAACTGCAGATCGGTGAGGTGGGTGTACAGCTCCTCGGTGACCGGACCGGCGGACCCGTCGCCCACGGTCAGGTCGAAGTCGCTGGACTTCAGCCGGCCGATCGGGGTGACCACCGCCGCCGTGCCACAGGCGAACACCTCGGTGATCGTCCCGTCCGCGACACCCTCCTTGACCTCGGCCAGCGGGATCGGCCGCTCGTGCACCTGGCGGCCGTCGTCGGCGACGATCTGCAGGATGGAACGCCGGGTGACCCCCTCCAGGATGGTGCCGGACAGCTCGGGGGTGTGCACCGCCCCGTCGCGGGTGACGAGGAACATGTTCATGCCGCCGAGCTCTTCGAGGTAGGTCTCGGTGGCGGCATCCAGGAAGCAGACCTGGGCGCAACCGTTCTCGGCCGCCTGCTGCTGCGGCAGCAGGCTGGCCGCGTAGTTCCCGCCGCACTTGGCCGCACCCGTGCCGCCGGGACCCGCCCGGTGGAACCCCTCGGCCACCCAGATCGAGACCGGGGAGAACCCTGAGGTGAAGTAAGGCCCGGACGGGGAGGCGATGAGCAGGTACTCCACCTCCCGGGAGGGGCGCACCCCGAGGAAGGACTCGGAGGCGAACATGAACGGGCGCAGGTAGAGGCTGGATCCGGGGCTGCTCGGCACCCACTCCACATCGGTGTGCACCAACGCGTCGATCGAGGCGAGGAAGTCCTCCGCGGTCAGCTCCGGCAACGCCAGCCGGCGGGCGGAGGCGGCGAACCGGGCGGCGTTCGCCTCCGGGCGGAACGCCCACACCGACCCGTCCTCGTGCCGGTAAGCCTTCAGCCCCTCGAAGATCTCCTGCGCATAGTGCAGCACGGCCGCGGCCGGGTCCAGGGAGAGGGGCCCGTAGGCCTCCACCCGCCGGTCGGTCCAGCCCTCCTCGGCGGTCCACCTCGCCCGGGCCATGTGGTCGGTGAACACCGTCCCGAACGCGAGGTCGGAGAGCGCCTGACGGCGTTCCGCCAGGGACCGCGGATGCGCGGACGGACGGATCTGGAACGCACTTGTCGAAGGGCTGGATAGGTCGCTGCTCATCTGGTGTCCTCTTGCCGTGCCGGTCTCATCTGACGGTACCGTCCCGACGGTGGGCGCGCTGGCCGTCGGCTCCGGCGAGCCGTGCGGCACCCGCCTCCTCAGGCGAGCCGGTACAGCCAACCACGGGTGTCTGCCCGGGTGCCGTGTTGGATGCCGGTGAGCTGCTCGTGCAGCGCTGCGGCCACCGGTCCGAGGCACCCGTCACCCACGGTCAGGTCGAAGCCCGAGCCGGCCAGCCGGCCGATCGGGGTGATCACCGCGGCGGTACCGCAGGCGAAGATCTCGGTGATCCTCCCGGTGCGCACCCCCGCCAGCACCTCGGCGAGCGGGAGGGCTCGTTCGGTGACCTCCCGACCCTGCTCGCGGCACAGGTCGAGCACCGAGCGGCGGGTGACGCCGTCCAAGATCGTGCCGGACAGCACCGGCGTGTGCACCCCGCCGTCGTCGGTGACGACCAGCAGGTTCATGCTGCCGATCTCCTCCAGCAGCGTGTTCGTGGCGGCGTCCAGGAAGCACACCTGGGCGCAGCCGTGCTCGGCAGCCTGCTGCTGCGGGAGCAGGCTGGCCGCGTAGTTGCCGCCGCACTTGGCCGCGCCCGTTCCCCCGGGCCCGGCCCGGTGCTGACCGTCGGCCACCCAGATGGCCACCGGCGTGGGCGCACCGGCACCGGGCCCGGAGGCCGCGGCACCCGCAGCCGGGCCGTCGGCGTCCTCCCCCGCGGCGAAGTACCCCCCGGCCGGCGAGGCGATCACCAGGTAGTCGACCACCCGGGCCGAGCGCACCCCGAGGAAGGCCTCGGAGGCGATCATGAAGGGTCGCAGGTAGAGGCTGGTGCCGGGCGCCTCGGGCACCCAGGCAGCGTCGACCGAGACCAGGGCCCGCAGCGAGGCGAGAAAGTCCTCCTCGGTCAGCTCCGGCAACGCCAGCCGGCGGGCGGAGGCGGCGAACCGGGCGGCGTTCAGCTGCGGCCGGAACGTCCACACCGAACCGTCGCTGTGCCGATAGGCCTTCAGCCCCTCGAAGACCTCCTGGCCGTAGTGCAGCACCGCTGCGGCAGGGTCCAGGGCCAGTGGCGCGTAGGCGGTGACGCGCCGCTGCCCCCAGCCCCCCTCGGTCGTCCACCGGGCGCGGACCATGTGGTCGGTGAACGCGGTACCGAACACCGGCGCGGCGAGCAGGCGCGCGCGCTCGGCAGGTGAGCACGGACCGGGGTGAGCCTCGAGGCGGTAGTGCGGTGCGTCGTCGGCGGACGACTGGGGGGTCGCGGGATCAGTACTGGTCATGGCCCTTCCACCTGGATGGGGAGACGGTGGCCCCGGGCGGCTGCGCGGGGTCAGGTGGGTCGAGCGCTGGGCGGGCGGGCGGTCGTGGTGTGCTCGCGGGCGCAGGGCTCAGCGGCGTACTCGTGCGGCGAGCGCGTCACCGATCTGGGCGGTGCTGCGCACGCTGCCGTCGCGCTCGGCGATGTCCGCGCCGACGGCGTCCTCGATCGCCCGGGCCTGCTCGGGCAGCTCGAGGTGGTCCAGCAGCAGCGCGACGGACAGGATCGCCGCCGTCGGGTCGGCCTTCTGCTGACCGGCGATGTCCGGGGCGGACCCGTGCACGGGCTCGAACATCGACGGGAAGGTGCGGTCCGGGTTGACGTTCCCGGAGGCGGCCAGCCCGATGCCACCGGTGATCGCGGCGGCCAGGTCGGTGAGGATGTCGCCGAACAGGTTGTCGGTGACGATCACGTCGAACCGGGACGGGTCCGTGGCCAGGAAGATGGTGGCCGCGTCCACGTGCAGGTAGTCCACCGCGACCTCGGGGAACTCCGCGGCCACAGCGTCCACGGTGCGCCGCCACAGGTGCCCGGCGTGCACGAGAACGTTGTGCTTGTGCACCAGGGTGAGCTTCTTGCGCGGGCGGGCCTGGGCGCGGGCGAACGCGTCCCGGACCACCCGCTGGACACCGAACGCGGTGTTCACGCTCACCTCGGTGGCGATCTCCTGCGGGGTGCCCACGCGCAGCGCTCCCCCGTTGCCCACGTACGGTCCCTCGGTGCCCTCCCGCACGACGACGAAGTCCACCTCTCCCGGATCGGCCAGTGGGGAGGGCACGCCCGGGTAGAGCCGGGAGGGGCGCAGGTTCACGTAGTGGTCCAGGGCGAAGCGCAGCTTGAGCAGCAGGCCGCGCTCCAGCACGCCGGAGGGCACCGTGGGGTCCCCGACGGCACCGAGCAGGATGGCATCGTGGGTGCTGATCGCCGCGAGGTCCTCCTCGGTGAGGGTCTCACCGGTGGCGTGCCAGCGGCCGGCGCCGAGGTCGAAGTCGGTGCGCTCGATGGTGACGCCAGTGCCAGCGAGGGCGGCGTCGAGAACTTTGAGCCCCTCTGCGGTGACTTCCGGGCCGATTCCGTCGCCGCCGATCACGGCGAGCCTGATGCTGCGTGCCATGCTCCGCATGCTAGCCCCGCGTATCAAGGGTCGGACAATTTGTGTCACATGGTGGGCAGCCGATCAAGGTCATGAAGGAACGGTCACCGCTGCCCGACCTTGCTTGACCATGTCACGGGTCCAGCCGGCGGAAGTGCTCCAGCACGACGGCGGAGCTCTCCGTGAACTCCTGCCCCACCGTGGCCAGCTCGTCGGTGAAGACCTTCGCGTGCACGGTCTGCCAGTCCGCCAGCGAACCGTATCCCTCCCCTTCGGCAGCCACGTGCTCGGCGTCCACCTCGTCGAAGCGGCACACCCGCACCTCGGTGGTGACGATGAGCGCCCGAGGGCGGCCCCGCCCGTCGAGGAGGATGGACAGGTCGCCCGGGCTGGGCAGCGGTACGTCCTCGGCCTCGTACGAGGCCACCGCGCTGGTCGTGGCGGTCTTCACCCCGGCGAGCACCAGGTCCAACAGCTCGTCCGCCTCCTCCGGGTCGGCACCGAAGGACCACGCCGGCGGTTCCACGGCACCCAGCGGCTGCTCGGCGAGGACCCCGCTCAGCTCGGTCAGCCCGATCCGCTTGCGCGCCGTGGCCCAGTAGGCGTCCACGGCTCGGTCCTGGGCCTCGTCCTCCTCGGCGGGCGGGTGCTCAGCAGTCATCAGACCAGTGTGCCAGCCGCCCGGCGTCCAGACGAGGGTGGGAGGCGCCTCCGGTCTCCTCCAGCGCGGTCAGTGGCTGGTGACCGGCTCGCGCACCCGCTGCGCGTGCCGCGGGTACAGCACGCGGAAGCGCTCGGTGACCACCGGCCTGCCCTCCTGCTCCACCTGCCCCACGGCCACGGTGCGGATCAACGCCCGAGGGTGACCTCCGCCGTCGAGCACGATCGCCAGGTCCCCCACCCGCGGCAGGTCCTGCTCATCGGCGAACTCCTCCCGGGGCGTGCTCAGCTCGGTGCACGCCCCGGCCAGCACCTCCGCAGCCATCCGGTCCGCCTCCGCCGGGTCGGCGGAGAACGCGAACGCCGGCGGCGGGATGGTGCCGCCACGCAGCTGGCCGACCACCGGCTCGAGGTCGGCCACCCGGCCCTGGATCCGAGACACCTGCCAGAAGGTGTCGATCTCCGTGCTCACACCACTCCTCCGATCCGCAGCACCGCCAGCACCACAAGTCCCACCCAGCTGGCCACCGTCGTCCAGACCAGGATCGTGAACCGCACCGCCGTGGTCGCCGGCATCGGTGGGATGAACCAGCGCGCCGCGTGCAGGTCCTCGATCTGACCGGTCACATAGTCCGGGATGCGCACCACCCGCCACAGCGTGCGCAGGCGGTACACCACCCGCAGGCCGCCGCCCTCGAACACCGCCAGCATCCGGGTGAACACCTCGCTGCCGGCGTCGAACATCTCGAACACCGCCACCAGCTGGCTGGCGAGCGCGTCCGGGTCGCGGATCGCATCGTGGTAGCGCTTGAGGCGGATCCACCACAGCGCCACGCACACCCAGCCGGCCAGGCAGGCGACCAGCAGCCCGATCCGCCACCAGCCCTGTGCGGTGGCCGCCAGGATCGTCAGCGCGATCAGCGCCGGGATCGCGGGCAGGCCCACCAGCGCCGCCGGGATGCGCAGCACCTTGACGGCGAGCACCAGCGTGCCCACGCGGGCCTCGACCGTGC